>CAZKZU010000134.1:0-1528 GCA_964557345.1 uncultured Methanosarcinales archaeon | reverse complement strand
ATGTAATAATAACATCTATGTCACCTGAACTCTCAGCACCGCGGCGATACGAGCCAACTATTTCGAACTTTGCTTCTTTATCTGCTCCTACTTCTGCTACTTGCGTTTGTTGCGCTTTAAGAAACTCTCTTGTAAACAATGACTTATATTCTTCTATTTCTGATCTTGGTATACGCTTTAAAATATCCTCATAATATTTCAGACCTACTTTTTGAGTTTCATTTAACAGTTCGTCTTGATTGGCGCGGAGTGCTTCTATTGTGGTGACACCTTTGTCCACTAATTCCTTTGCTTTTTTGGGGCCAATTCCATATACTTCGCCCAAAATATTTACTGGGTTCGTCTTTTCACGCTCCAAAACACGTAATGTTCCTGTTTGCACATATTCATTTAATTTTTCCATTATTGTTGGGCCAATATTTGGCTTACCCTTTAAATCATCTGGACTTAAAATGTCGGCTGGGTAGGCCATTATTGTTTCTTGGGCTTTTTGATATGCTCGCGCTCTAAATGGCTCTCCTTGTTTTAACATTATGTTTGATAATTGTTCCATTATATCTATGAATTTTTCGTTTAAACGTGTTGTAACTGGCATTTTACTTATTTGTTGCGATATATTTAAATCTGTTTTGTTTTCATTTTTATTTTCTATTTCGGATGTTGTGGATGATGCTATGATTAGTTTCTTCTTCGTCTTTTGCTTTGGCTCCTTTGGCTGCTTCGCTTTCTTCGTTTTTGGAGGGCTTTTTTTTAAGCTTTTTGAAGAAGATGATGATGATTTTATTATCAGTTTCTTCTTTCTGGTCCTCTTTTGTTTCACTGGTTGTGCTTCTGCTACTTCCATATATAATATTTATTTATTAAAATAATATAAAGTAGTATTATGTATTATTATTATTTTAAATGACTGAACAATCTATTTTTAATTACACCGACGATCATTCTAGAGTTATGCTTGAAAATGCTTATACGGCAATTTCGTTAACTGAAATGTGGCAGTATATGAAAAAAAATGTTGAGAGTTATATGCTGTGTAATGATGACGAATTAAAGGTTATATCTGATAAAATGGAAGAGCTTGGGTACCACGGACATTCTGGGGCTTCTTTCGGCATAACAATGAGGAATATGCAGTTTATTGCTTTAAACGGATTGGAGGAGCATAAAAAAATGTGGTTAAAAAATAAATAAAATTAATAATTATTTTTACAATATTTATAATAATTAATTGTCAAAATCTAACGGGTCGTTGATATGGGTTTTTGATTTGTAATGACCGATGCTATATTTGTCTTTTGGCGAGTAGTCATCTGTTTCTTCTTCGCTTGCGCTTGCGTCTTCTTCTTCTTTTTGAAATTGTCGAAGTTCTTCTTCGGATGGTCTTCTAATTGACAAGACTTCTTCTTCGTTTTGTACTACTATTACATTTTGTACTATTTCATTTTGTACTACTATTTCATTTTGTACTTCGTTTAAGTTTACGTCTGCTTCTAAGTTTACGTCTGCTTCTAAGTTTACGTCTGCTTCT
>CAZKZU010000133.1:0-1548 GCA_964557345.1 uncultured Methanosarcinales archaeon | reverse complement strand
TTGTTTTAATATTACTGCAGATAATGTTACTTTGAATGGAAATGGATATAGTGTTATTGGAAGTAATACTTCTGTTGGAATTTATTCAGGAATAGTTAGAAACGTTACTGTTAAAAATTTCGTTAATATTAAAAATTTTGAAGGAGGTATTCAATTTTATAATTCTAAGAACTTAGTTATTGTTAACAACACCTTGAGTGCAGTTAAAGGTGCTTCTATTAGTTATGCAATCAAACTACAAAATTCTTCTAATGCAAATCTCACTGTTAATAATATTCGATGGAATTCTACCGGTGGCGGCGGTTTTGATTCTTATGCTTTGGCAGCTTTTGATGTCATTAATGTAAGTTTTACCAATAATGATGTAGTGTTATATGCAAATAATAATTGTTTTGGAACTTATTTTGAAGCGGTAAATGATAGCCTTCTCCAGAATAATACTTCTAATAATCGTATTTTTGATAATTTGGTTAATGTTAATTTGAAATCTGGTTCTAATGAGGGTAATGGATTTTATATTGCTACTGGCGCCGGTTTTATTGCAGATAATAATACTGTTAAGAATAATATCTTTAATGTAAATGCTTCTAATTCCTTAGCTCGCGGACTTTTGTTTTATTCCGAAGGAAATATTACCAATAATACTATTCAAAATAATACTTTTAATGTTTTAGCTAAAACTGGTTCTTATGGATTAAGTTTAGAAAAAGCTGATGCAGGAATAGTTAGTGGTAATTTATTTATTAACAATAATCTAAACCTTAGTGGTGGTTCGCAATATTCTATTTATGATCTTTCTGGAGCAGATACTAATAATACTCTTATTTATAATAACTCCTTTGGAGAGATTAAATGGTTTAATGATAATTTAACTACAACTGGTTCTTTAACTTTCCCAGGAAATGTAACTATTGGAGATAATTCTGTTTACTTTAATGCTGCTGCAGTTATACCTACTAACTTGAATTCAAGTGCTAATGTAACGCTTTATGGAATTGGTAATCGAGGATTTGGAATACCTGTTATTTTAAAAGATGGAGTGCCTTGTGGAAGCGCATGTTATAATTTTACAAGTTTGACTGCTTCAACGGTTATATTTAATGTAAGTGGATTTAGTAATTATAGTATTGGAGATAATACGGGTTTAACTTCTTGTGGTGAACTTAGTGTTCCAAATGTAGTTTATACTTTGCAGAATGATGTTTATAGAAATGGTACTTGTTTTAATATTACTGCAGATAATATTCTTCTTGATTTAGCAGGCAATACTATTTCTGGAAATGTTTTGAATACTAATGGACACGGTATTAATGTTAGCGGTTATTATCCTTCTTTAATTAGAAAAAATATAACTATTCAAAATGGTTTTATTACTAATTTTTCGATAGATGGTATACATTTCTTTTATGCTACTAATTCCACTATAAGAAATATAACTTCTAAATATAATGTTTGGAATGGATTATTCTTCCAAGATACGACTTTTACTTCTATAAGCGATCTTAAACTTATTTATAATGGTGATAATGGATTTTATGCTTGGAATTC
>CAZKZU010000132.1:0-1549 GCA_964557345.1 uncultured Methanosarcinales archaeon | reverse complement strand
TTAATGAATCAACTGTAAATTTATTTGTATTTAAAGAAAGAGAACCGTACAATGTAGTTGTTACATCTACTTTCAACGTTTGTCTAATCCATGTATTTCCCGTTAATGTAGTTTTTCCAGTTACTCCCAACGTTCCACTAATTGATGTATTTCCCGTTAATGAATCAACTGTAAATTTATTTGTATTTATATTTAATCCATCAATAAAATTAGGAGTTCCGTTTATATCTGCATTAAAATCAGGAGATTGTCCAAAATTTAAGGTATTTGTAATTGTAAGATCAGAAAAAGAATTAACTCCTGACGATCCACCTGATATTTGGTCGGATAGATTTTGTATAGACTTTATAATTAATGGAACGAGGTGAAGATGTTCAAAGGTTATATTATTATTTTTGTCTATAGAAAAATATGAAGATAGATTTGGGAATTCATTGTTTTTGTTTGATCTTACAGCGTCTTTATCTACGCAATAATATACAGCAGCGGGAGCAGTCGTTGATGAAATAATACTTTTGCTATAAATTCCTATAATTGGAAGTTTCATTAATTGAGAAAGGCAATCAAGATATGAATTATAATTTGGATCATTGTGGTTATAATTTATAATACCGTATTCAGTTGGTATTGAATCTGATCCAAAGGATGGAACTGTTCCAATTTCTCCATCAGCTTGAGAGCATAAAAATCTTGGGGTTGGAGATGCTCCAAATTCTTCTAAAGAAAAACTATTATCAAATATATTTGCAATATATGTGCAATTAGATTTTATTTCTGGAGAGTTTGTTATGCCTAATGTTCCTAAAAAAATTGAATTAGTAATGTTATCTGGAAATTCTTTTAAATTTTTATCATAAAATGGAATTAGAATTAGATTTCTGCTTAATCCTGTTATTTGAGTGTTTTGAGATTTTTGATTAAAGATATTATTTCCAATTATTATATTTTCCGATGTTTGTATAAAATTATCGTTACTTGAATGTGATAGAGAAACAAGGTTGGCGTTTCCTATTATTATGTTTGTTGTACAATTATGCAACCCTACGCCAGAATTCGTACCTAAGATTATATTTTGTCTAAAATTTATTGGCGAAATCTTTGTGTTTTTTATTATTCCATTATTTGTTCCAATTATTATGTTGTAGTTTCCTGCGTCATTAGAACTTGAAAGATCGTCTAAAAGAGTAATGTTGTTATATATGCTGAATTTGTTTCCATAGCAATAATTATTTGCTCCGATAACAACATTCCCATTAAAAGGTATTTTTGATGTTGTAGAAAATGTATTATATCCGATTACAGTATTTAAATTAGAAAAACTTTTTAATGCTAATGAAATTGGCATTGCAAGATGTCCAAAAACAGTATTTCCATAACCTATGTTAGAAAGATTGCTGTTTTTTATATTTATATTTAACAATGGGCCAGACTGCGCGCCCATAATTAAATTATTATTAAATGAGTTTAAGTTTGTTTTTTGATTAAATGGAGTTCCAATTACCCATCCACTACCATTAGAATTTGTTATAAAAAAAGAAGAGATTTTAGA
>CAZKZU010000131.1:412-1558 GCA_964557345.1 uncultured Methanosarcinales archaeon | reverse complement strand
TCCATACTCTCTCTTGCTTTTTGCAAAACATAAGTCGCAATATTTACTTCAGAACGAGTTGCAGCAGAATTACCCTGAACTAAAATTGCATCTGCAAGTGCCTTATCTAAAGCAACCAATGATTCATTCGTATAAGTAGTCCTATTCAAATTTTGACATTCACTAATTAGCTTATTCATATTTGTTCTATTGATTTTGTCTTGCTTTAAATTAGATTCTAAACAAGTTGAAACTAACCCTCCAAGGTACAAATTACCGCTATCATTAAAATGGCAATTGTTGGGCCATTGCATTTCGGTTTGATTTGGCAATATTCCTGTGTAAAGGTCGTCTATTATTATGTCTTTCTCATCCATTACTTCAAGAGCAGCATTATTATAACTAATAACATCTTCTGGAAGCATTGCTGGTATACTTGTACTTACAGTAGGGGTTGTGGTTGCAAATATTATTGTAGCACCTGTAGCCTTTAGCTTATCAACAATCAATCTTAAATTACTTTTATAACTCTCTATATCAACGGCAGTAGGCACTGTAGAATTATATAGGTTGGCATTATTAGGATCAACCCTTTTTAAATCATGAAGACCTGCATTAAAATGAATTACATCCCATGTAGGAGCTAATTTTAACCACTTGTCTAAATTATCATTGTAAAGATAATTAGAAGAACTACCACAATTATCTGGTGTGCCAGCTTTAGTAACCGGACGATAAATATTAGCTGTATTTTCAAAATGCTTTCTTACAGAAAGAGTATATCCCGCAGAAATTGAATCCCCTAATATTAGAACATTTGGAAGAGAAGGATTTGGAGTCATTGCCCATTCTGGAGCTGTCGCATTTTCTTCTACTGATCCAGGATAAACTGGAACATTTTCTCCTGTCTCTGTACTCCCATTTTGTGTTTGTGCTATAATGCTAAAATTAAATATGTTACTATTAGCCACCAATATTGCAACTAAAATAATAGATGTTAATTGTTTAAAATTCATTCCATTCCCCTTTCTTTTTTATTAAGTAGTTAAATAAAAATGCTGTGATTTTCCTATTGGGATCAATTTATTAAGTATTCGAATACAGCGGACAAAATTATGCATTCTGAGGAGAGAGTTAGTGCAAGTGTTTGAATACAGCGAACGAAAT
>CAZKZU010000131.1:0-402 GCA_964557345.1 uncultured Methanosarcinales archaeon | reverse complement strand
CGCTGTATTCAAATCTACTCGACACCAGAGGTCTAAATCATATTTGCTATTGCCTTTACTGATTTTTTGCTTAAACAATTAATTCGTATTGCTGTAAATCATTATAATTTAATTGGCTACATACCTAAAATCTGTTTTTTGACAGCAATAAGATCTGAAATGGTAATTTTCCCTTTCTTCGATAAATCACCTGCTTTTTCATAAGCACCATTTAAAAGTGTATTCTTTAGCAAATGATTTTTCAGAGCTACTAAGTCACTCACATTGATTGCTCCAAGACTGCTGCTCTAATGTTTGATGTGCATAGCGTAAAGATTTCTCGCCTGACTATTGACAAAGAACCTGTTAAGGGTGCAGTTCATAGAAGGCAGTTGCAAAGCTTACTAAGAAAAATATTATTAT
>CAZKZU010000130.1:0-1558 GCA_964557345.1 uncultured Methanosarcinales archaeon | reverse complement strand
CAATAGTCACGGTAGTAGAAATTATAATTCCATCAAAATTAACTTCCGCACCACCCTTTGCAATAATTGCTGCTGACTCGCCATTTTTTAGCGCAGGCATACTTACTTTTTTATCAGGCATTAGCATGAATGTTCTTTTATCGTTATCAAAAGCAATAGCACCACTAAATCCAGTTGGGACTGGAGTTTTTACCGCACCATAATTTAATTGGTTCCCCGTTATAAAAAAACGATCATCGCCAATTGGCATTTGGAGATTATTTATGTTAGAATTTGGAATTTTCGATTTAATAATTTCTTTTGCATTTTCAGAACCAAAATCTCGTAAATCTGAGTCAGGAGATTTATCAGCAATAATTAATGCTTGAGATTTAGTTACTCTAGAAAGAATCTTTTTTGCTAATGGATAATTAGCAGCAATTTTTTCTGCATCTAATTTACTAACATCTAAATTTGCAGTATCGTATGCCAAAGCAGTATCATACTTAAAATTTTTATAAAATTCATTATTTAATACTGGACTTGAACTCGACTCTTCAGACTGAGCTGCTACTTGCATAGTTACAAATATACTACCCCCAATAATAAGAATAAAAAAGAGTATAATTAAACGTAGATAATTAGGATTATTATGATAACAGAAATTATAATACTGATGACGATTATCATTGTTGTCATTCCCATTGTTGGGAATATCATTATTATTATTATTCATGTTTATGCACCGTGGTTAATGTAAACATTTCGTCATCTAAATAAAAGTTAGGATCACTAATATAATACACAATTTCGTTGTCTTTAATATATTCTAAATCTATGTAAAGTCCATTATCTTCAGCTAATTTTGATGTGCAACTTACACAAACATCGTCTTGATTTTCTAGTTGCTGCGTAACTAATTCGCGAGAAATATCAAACATTTTTTTTAGGCGTATAGAATCAACAGTTTTAGAAAATGTATCAAATGATCTTTTTACCTCACCAATAGTCACCGATAAAGGATATTTCATCGAAAATACGACCGAAGAATTGTACATGAAAACTTCTGAACTAATAGTGCCCTCTTTTTTTAAAATTATTCCTTCAGGAAATTGAATATTTGCAATACAATCAACAACATACAAGTTAAACGCTACTGCTAATTCTTCTTCAACAACTGAATCTGCTGGGACTAAATAAATGCCTTCATAATAATGGTATTCATGAGAATATAATTCTTGCTGTAATCCTGAAATATTAAAATATCCACCGTTTACCGCTATTGCCCATAATGCCTCATGACTTGCATTAGTCATACAATTGTCAATGTATGGCCTAACTTGCTCAGGAACAATTGAATTGGCAATAACAATACTTTTTGATATTGGCGCTTTATTATTTGCTGATGATAATACAAAAATTGCTATTAATGCAAGAATAATAGTTGCAGAAATGATTAAAAAAATAGATGTCTGGGATTTTTTTTTCATTTAATTATTTCTCAGAATTAATGTATATAAATATTGTGTATTAAATGGCTTTTATGAAACCCTCTGCAAAAATCGAAAGAATTAAATAG
>CAZKZU010000129.1:0-1612 GCA_964557345.1 uncultured Methanosarcinales archaeon | reverse complement strand
ACTGCTTTTGATAGAAGTGGCGGTAATCCTAATCCTAAAGAATATGACATTGAATACGAGGGTTTTCATGCAGCTGATAAAGTAATTGCAATAAGTAATTTTGTAAAAAATACGCTTGTCTCAAAATATAATCTTCCTCCAAGTAAAATAGCAGTAGTGCACAATGGAATTGATTCTGAAACTTACACTTACAAACCAACTGTTTCTAAAATGTCTCAAAAAGATAAAATTGTTTTATTTGCAGGTCGAGTAACTATTCAAAAAGGCCCTGATTATTTTGTAAAAGCTGCTAAAAAAATATGCGAAAAAAGAGACGATGTTAAATTTGTTCTTGCGGGGCCAGGAGATATGCTTGACAGGATGATTAATATGTCTGCAGAACTAGGCATTTCTGATAAATTTATTTTTACTGGGAAATACACTAAAGAAGAAGGAGAAAAATTAATGAGCATGGCTGATGTTTTTGTAATGCCGTCCATTTCAGAACCTTTCGGTTTAGTTCCATTTGAAGCAATGATTCAAAAAACTCCTACAGTAATTTCAAAACAATCTGGTGTTTCAGAAGTTCTTGCAAACACACTTAAAGTTGATTTTTGGGACATAAATCAATTAGCGAGTAAAATCATGGCAGTCTTAGATTATCCTGCTTTACATCAACAAATCAGCGAATATGGTGAACAGGAAGTGAAAATTCATTCCTGGGATAAAGCTGCAAGTAAATGTGTTGGTGTTTTTAATTCTGTTATTTTAGAAAAAAATAAATCGGGAAAATTAACTGATTTTAGCGGAGGAACTAGAAAATGGTAGCAATTAATTTCTATTTCCAAGTTCACCAACCTTACAGATTAAGACATTACACTGTATTTGACATAGGAGAAAATCATAATTATTTTGATGAAGTAAAAAATAGTGAAGTTATGCGAAAAGTAGCAAATAAATGTTATATTCCTATGAATTCATTGATTTTAAAATTAATTAATCGCTACAAGCATTCTGATAGGCAATTTAAAGTAAGTTATAGTATTAGTGGTGTTGCACTAGATCAATTTGAAAAATATGCTCCTGACGTTTTAGAGAGCTTTAAGGAGCTTGCAAAAACTGGTTGTGTTGAATTTTTAGATGAAACTTATTATCATAGTTTAAGTTTTTTATATTCTAGAAAAGAATTTGAAGAACAAGTTCTACTTCACAGAGCACTAATTAAAAAACATTTCAATCAAGAACCAAAGATATTTAGAAATACTGAACTTATTTATTCTAATGAGGTAGGTATTGAAATTGAAAAATTAGGTTACAAAGGAGTTATTGCTGAAGGGATAGATCATATTCTTGGTTGGAAATCTCCAAATTTTATTTACAAACCTTATGGTGCAAAAGATATTAAACTTCTTCTTAAAAATTATAAGTTAAGTGATGATGTAGCATTTAGATTCTCGAATAGAGGTTGGTCTGAATGGCCACTTACTGCAGAAAAATATTCTGACTGGATTAATTCTAATAATGGTAATGGTGAAATAATTAACTTATTTATGGATTATGAAACCTTTGGTGAACACCAATGGGAAGACACAGGCATTTTCAAGTTCTTTGAAGCATTCCCTCAAGAGTTCTT
>CAZKZU010000128.1:0-1636 GCA_964557345.1 uncultured Methanosarcinales archaeon | reverse complement strand
AAATTAATTCAAGGGTTCTCTGGAATTGTCGGACAAACAACAGCAAAGCCGTTATTTGGAACAATGGAACAAAGAATAAATTACTTAAGAACAATTGCTTACAATCCTAAACCATGGTTTACAGCTAATTCTACAATTGGAATTGTTCCATTTGCTGTTAATTTCACAGATTTGAGTTTTAACACAGGAAAAGAGTTGCAAAATAATGATATAACTTACACTTGGGATTTTGGTGATGGTTCAACAAAAGTCATTAGTTATTCTTTAGTCAATTCTACGGCAGATGTTTCACACACTTATCAAAATCCCGGTGTTTATGATGTAAAATTAACAGTTGCAAATCGATTTGGATCTAATACTTCTTCTTTACCAAGTTATATCAATGCAAGATATATTGCTCCTGATTTTGCCGTATTGGAGCCTGAACTTAATGCATACCAAATAGAGATTAACAATCAAGTTAAAACTTCAAATAATATGAATTTGTATTTTACTGTCACAAGTAATGGTCAATATGCAATAGATCCAATTACTACTTACGAATGGATATTAAGTGATTCTTTATCTCATCCAAATATGGATAGCACAAATGTTAATTATGGGATTGGTGGAATTTATGGAATTGCTTTAAAATGTATAACTTCTAACGGATCTTATAGGATTACTCAGAAAGTAAACTATATCAATGTTGTTGAAAGTAAAAACTATTATCTTTTTGCATATGCAGATAATACAAATTACATTTATGCTAACGAAATGGGGTTGTTAAGCGAAGTGTTCAAAAAAACACAAATAACAGGTAAAGAAGTTACTATAAACAATGATTTCTTAATTGGCACAGAAAATGAAAACCAAGCTATTAGAGAATTTTCAAGAAATAATTTCTCAACAATAAATGGTTATTATTCAAGTGGTATTGGTGGTAATTTAACAATTAGCTATGCAAGCGGCAGAGAATCAACACAAGCTTCATCTCTTGAAGAAATTATTTCCATAAACTTTAATGCTTTCAATGAAACTTACAACAACTATAATACTAATTACAGACCATGGAACTGGATTGCTTATGCTTTTGAAAACCGTCAATATTTCTTGTTAGGAAATCCTTTAAGTCAAACTTCTGGATTATCTCTTACTAATCAACAAATTACAGAACATAATTTTACAACTAATGTTTATTCTGCAATCTCAACAGTAGCCGATCAATATTTGGGTGGGTCAACAGAACTTCGGCAAAATCCTTCACAATTTGATGACAACGTAAGCTTGTACGGTTATTTCTCAGTGTATAGAACTGCAATTAATGGAAGAAATGGTTACATACTTAGGAATAGCGGTGTGGGTGAATTTTTCCAATTACAAAGTTTTTACAGGACAAAGGAAAATGGAGCTGACTTTATTTATTACTTTGAAAAATTAACAGATATTGTTGGTGGACAAAAGACAGAAGGTCAATTGACTAATCTAGTATCTGGGTTATATTTCTTCAATAATACTGGTAGCGTGTCAGCATATAATCCAAATACATCAATTTGGTCAGTTGGTGGTCCCGGTTTGAATTCTTTAGCGTTTAGAGAATTTCAAGATACTACAAAATCTGATTATAATAATGTTAATAATACTTTAGTAGCATGTT
>CAZKZU010000127.1:0-1854 GCA_964557345.1 uncultured Methanosarcinales archaeon | reverse complement strand
CTTGAGCGGCAGATAATGCAATATTATAAACTCTTGATTCTCCTATTCTTCCATTGAAAAAATAACCACTGCTATGTCTTCCGATATATTGATCTGTTTGACCAGTAGGAAGTGCTCCAGAAGCGGCTACACTTTGGACTTGAATGCCATTAACATACATAATTTTTGAACTTCCATTATAAGTGCAGACAATATGATTCCATACGCTTACAATTAAGTAAGTAGATGCAGTAAAATACGCACTTTGATTACTTACTGAACCCATCGTTCTAAATACAAAATTTGCATTTTCAAAAAACATACTATATTGAGTATTCACTTGTCCCTTTTCAAAAAGAAATCCCTCTTGGCTTAATACATTTGGATAACACCAACATTCCATTGTTATTGTTTGAGAATCATAAGCTGCGGAAGTAGATGATTGTAACCAACTATTACTACCATTATAACTAAAATATTTTGGATCACTTGAATTATATGTTGCATTATTAATTGTCCAAGATAAAGCGGTTGGACTTACATCATAAAATGTTGTTCCAGCGCCGCCATAACTATATGGATTACCAGCATCAAGATTTAATACTAATCCTTGTTGTACAATTGTATTTGCAAATTTTGACTTTTGAGCTTCGTAATTTTGAGCTATTTCTGTGGAAGAAAGAACTCTGCTATATATTCTCGTTAAAGCTATATCTGTATTAGAATAACCATCCCAAACATATCCACCTATTGTTAAATTGTTAGTTGTCCAAGTTGTAATTCCAGATCCTACATTTGCAGCAGAAGCTACCTGAGAGCCGTTAACATACATTTTACTTGCTCCTGCGGAATCTCCAGTTAATGTTATTAAATAATATGTATCCGTAGAAAAATTAGAAATAGCATAAGCTAAATTTGAACTTGCTGAAGAAGCAGGATACCAATTCCACGATAAGTTAGGATTTTCATTTCTGAAATAGAATTGCCCTACACCACTTCCTATTCCCATTTGGATATAGTCGCCTGTGTTAGAAGCTATCGCAGAATTGAATTTCATGTATAATTCAATTGTGATGTTATTAGTTTTGAAAGAGGCGGAATTAGTAACAACTAATGTATCAGATTCTCCTTTGTTATAAGTTAATGATTTGTTATAATAATTAAAAGTAGGCATATTTGCCACAGTTCCATTTCCTAACAATCCATGATTATTATTGTTACTCAAATCAACTATACTTCTGTCAGTATTAGATATACCCCATTTTTGTCCAAGATATGTGTGGACTTGTTTTCTTTCTATGGCTGATAAAACTCTATTAAAAACTATAATTTCTGCGGCTTCACATGTACTAGGTTCTCCAGCCTGAAAATTAATTCCTAAACCCTTTGGTCCAGCAGTAGCTGCTGCGCTTCCATTAGCCAATTCGGTTCCATTGCTATAAAAACTTGCCAAATCTGTTGAAGATCCACTCCAATCTCCCATATACATTCTCCACACCGTATCAGCCGTCACGGTTGTGAGATATACCCATCCTTCCGCATAATACTTATTAACTTGCGATCCCCAATGACCCAATAACCAATTATTATAATATGCTGTTAAAGCTCTATTTGTATTAGTAGAACTACTAGTATATCTACTGACAACGAAAACTGTATTCGCAGAAGTTTCCATATTGAATGTAATACTTCCTATAGTTTGTGCAGTTGTAAAAGCTAATACTTTTCTTGAATTTAAAACTGAACTTCTTGTTGGACCAGCAGAGATTGGCACCATATGATTATTTAAACCGCTCTTATCACGCCATTGAGTTACTGTAGTTCCTGAACTATAACTAAATGTAGTATCATCAGCAGCATCCATCCACATAACCA
>CAZKZU010000126.1:0-1897 GCA_964557345.1 uncultured Methanosarcinales archaeon | reverse complement strand
TATTTAGCTTTGTTTTTTACATTAGAAACTTTTATAAACACGGATTTCTTACGAGAAGTATCGTAGATTAGTTAATTCTGCTTATTTCCACGCATAATCATCACTTAGTAATAGTTACAAAACAGTAATATTTATAAGTAAGAGATATATTTTTTCTGGCATGAATACACAATCATTATCCGAAATAGCTAGTTCGGTAGAAGCTAAACCGAAGATTCCTGCATTGCAAGTTTTCGACGTTGATAGAGCTGTTAGTTATCTTAATCATTTAGTAAATAAAAATTATGGCCCAATTGTTAAGGCTGATTTTGTTCAGAAAAGAACTTGGCCTAATCTTGGATTGATTACTGGTCGAACTCCAACTATGAAAGGATATTTTCCTTTACAAAGAGAAGAAGGTAGTGGAATTTTAGATTTAATTTTGCCTTCTGATGAAATGGTTGAAATTGGAAGAATTTATGTTACTAAAGGGGATCTTAGAGATAATGCAATGGGCGATTCTCATTTTGAGGACTTAGAATTAGTATTATATCAACCTTTGGAGTTAAAATTGGGAAAGGTTCTTCCAAAAGGAACTAAAAGATTGTCTGCTTCTGTTAATTCAAAAGGTCAAATGGTTGTTGCACCTTCATTTTGTCCATATGTTGATAGACTTTCTGCTTTAGATAGTCACAGATTTGCTAATAAAGAAAATGAAACTTTCTACAGAGATAGGAAAAGATGTAGCTTACCTGCTTTGCATATGGCTTATTCTGCGCCTAAAGTAGAGGTAATTCCTGATTTAGTTCATTCGGCTAAATAAGCACAAAGTATATAAAACTGACTTGAGTCTATGGTATTAGTTAAATGGTGATTGTTTGAACACAGAAAAGATAGCACAAGATTTTTTTATGAATGAATGGGGCGACGAGAGTATAAAGTTGCATTCTAGACTTGTTATTGAATGTTGTATTGGAATGATACATGAAACTAATTTAGATAAAGATATTTTCTATATAGCCGGTTGGATTCATGATATTGGGAAAAAAGTAGATGAAGATAATCATCAAATCGTTGGAATTGATTACATGGAATCTTTTTTGAAAACTAATCCTCAGTTTGCTCATATGAAAGAATTTATTGCAGATTGTATTGCTCAACACAGAAATAATGGTAATCCTAAAACAATTTACGGTAAAATATTTCAAATTGCTGATAAAGTTTCTTTACATAAAAAAGAATGGGTAGCATTTAAGGGAAAAACTCCTGAAGATGAAAAGTAGAGGCTTGATTTAGTTGGCTTTACCTAATAATTCTAAAATTAAAGTTGACATTGTTTCTAAAACTGAAACTGATTCACAGGAAGAATTTGATTCTGAAGAATTGCTTAATATTGCTAGATTTAGTATAGGTCATTATTGTATGACTTCTTGTAAGTCGAAATGTTGTAGCCAAGGGTCAATTATAGTTTATTCTATTGATAATGTTAATGCGATGAGTCAAAGTAAAGAGAGGGCTACTGAATTACTTGACAAGAAATTTGTTTTGGCTAGAAAAGATGGATATTTTGAGTTTCAATTCGATAAATGTAAATGTCCAAGTTTAACTTCTGATATGAAATGTAGTATATTTAATTCTGAATTTAGACCAAAGATGTGTAAAGAGTTTCCTTTATTTATTCGTGGAAATTTGCTTGTTGTATCGAGTTTTTGTCCCGCGGTAAAAGATGGAACTTTTGATCCTTACCTAAAAGAATTTGAAAATAAAGGCTTTAAGATATTGTTGCAGTAGGTTAGTTATTTCTTTTTTTTCTCTTACATGCAATCAAAAAGTATACTGCCTTGCTATGAGCCAATATTACGTGTCAAAAATGGACTCATTTTTGAGCACAGTCGGAATTCGTGAAATTCCGATGTAT
>CAZKZU010000125.1:0-1925 GCA_964557345.1 uncultured Methanosarcinales archaeon | reverse complement strand
CTAATTACTACTGGTAATTTGACTAATTCAGAAGCTAATCAAGAGTTTGATACCCCAGATCAACAAATTGAAGATTTTATAAGAACATTTAGGATTCCAGAACATTTTGAACAGGCTGCATAAAAAAACTGAATATAGAATATAATAAAATACAAAAAGGGACTTTTGCTAAAGCAAAAGTCCTTTTTTAGATAGTTCAAATTAATATTGACAGTTACATTTATTAAGTGTATATTATAAATATATAGTTCTTTAAAAATTAAATTGCTCGTACATTTTAATTTTGTCACAGCAGAAAGTCTTTAATTTATTGAGGTCTTTCTGCTGTGACAAAACCAAGGTGGTTTAGTCATTTAGCAAAAACAGAATTCAAAAAAGGAACAGTTACTATGAAAAGTAATACAGCCTTAGAGATTCCTGGTTGGTATGTTGAGTTTCAAGCTGCCGTCTTACGTCAGCTTCCTCGTCCTGGTCAAATTGACCAGATTACTGCTGAAGGTTGGACAAAAAATCAGGAAAGTTTGAAAAAGAATCTTTCTGAGTGTCTTGTGCCTCCATCAACAGGGATTATCAAGATTGACCGCTCGTCTCCGTTTAATCCCGCCAAGTTTATTCGCAAGGGTTGGAAGATCGAAGAGCAGGACGAACGCTCCCTCGCACTCTCCGAAGTGGATCTGACAAAGTTCCTTTTCGAGGATATGCTGAAATCGGGTGAAAGCTCGATTCAGGGTGAAGAGAAGCTCGGACGTCTGAAACAGGTGGGTCAAATTCGTCTCGATGCGAAAATCTTCCAGACTCTCTGGGAAAATCAGCATTTGATTCCAGCTTCTTGGAAGGAGAAGATCAGTGGTAACACGTGCCGTATCTTTTTTGATGGGTCGATTCTGCGTCATTCGAACGGCCTACGTTACGTTCTGTATCTCTACTGGAACGATGGCGAGTGGAACTGGAACTACCGTTGGCTCAACGACCGCTGGAATACTAACAATCCCTCCGTTGTACTTGCAAGTTATTCTTGGACTTAATCGTCCTTTCACACCCTCATTTGGCTTTGGCTAGATGGGGGTGTATTTTTTGTATTGTCATTCCCTTGAAAAAATCCATCTCCTCTGTCATCCCGTTGAAAAACGGGATCCATAATTAATTCAATATAATACTGGATCCCGTTTTTCAACGGGATGACAATTCAAAAAAAAGAAAATTTACAAAGCAAAAGTCCCTTTTTTCTAATTAATAAATCTGATAGAATATAAACAATGTATCCCGTTAGAGACCGCGGTCGCTTGTGGTAATACAACTAATTATGAAATGTCGAAATATTATTAAAATAAAAATGATAGGAAGTACTGGTACTGACCGCGACCTGTCTCTAACGGGATGTATTTGAAAAGTATCGAAATTTCAGGTTTTAAATCTTTTGGTAAAAAAGCCCAGCTCGATTTTAATGTTCCTATTTCTTCTATTGTTGGTCCAAATGGTAGTGGTAAGTCAAATGTTGCTGAAGCTTTTCGTTTTGTTTTGGGTGAACAATCTGTTAAATCTTTAAGAGGTAAAAGAGTAGAGGATCTTATATTCAATGGAGGAAAGGATGCACCAAGGTCAAACAGAGCATCTGTTAAACTCGTTTTTAATAATATACAAAGAATACTTAATATAGATTTTGACGAAGTCTCTATTGAACGTGTGGTAAACCGTGATTCTTCTAGTGAATATTTAATAAATAATAGTGCTGTTCGTCTTAAAGATATTATAGAGCTCTTATCTTCTGCACATATAGGTTCTTCTGGACATCAAATAATCTCTCAGGGTGAAGCTGATAAAGTTTTGAATGCAAATACCAAAGAAAGAAGAGAAATGGTTGAAGACGCTTTAGGTCTAAAGATTTATCAATATAAAAAAGAAGAAAGTGTTCGTAGACTAGATAA
>CAZKZU010000124.1:0-1929 GCA_964557345.1 uncultured Methanosarcinales archaeon | reverse complement strand
TTCTCTTCAGCAGTTAATTCTATTCCTAATTCATTAAATGCAAATACTGACGCATTCACATTAGCAAACTCAGAATCAATGATTACTCCATCTCGATCAAAAATAACTGCTTTCATGTTAACATAAAAAAATAAACTTATTATTAAATCTTCTTATCAAACGGGTGCATCCGGAAAAGTATAAATAAGTATACTGCCTGCATATGAGCCAATATGACGTAGTACTAGATGGAGCAGCGACGAGCGAGTAGCGAAGGAGCGTGGCGACAACACTCAGGCGAATGCCGAAAAAAAGAAGCAAAGAAACTGTGCTCAGTTTCATGTTCCATTTTTGTCTTTACGAGCCAAAATTGGAATTTGGCGAATTGGCAGTATACTTGCGACTAAATAAATATTCCAGATACACAAAATAATTAAGTATAAAATAAATAATAAATAAATAAAACCCAAACTATTTAGCAATACTCCATATCTCATCAAAGAATGTCGAGAAAGATTTAGCAATACTTGGTTGCTGTATATGAATACAAACCAAATCATCTTCATAAGAAAATAAAAATGCAGAATCATCAATCAACATTATTGCAGAAGGAGTAAATGAAGGTATAACTCTTACTTCAGTTAATTTTAAACCTTTGTAAAATTTATAATAATCACTATCTCCGTCGGAGAAAATCATTTTGGCATTTTTGCCCAAATCTACTCGATGCTTATGCCAATTTTTCCAAAAGTTATTGAAATGCGTTAATTTTGAAGACCTTACACCCATTACTCTAACTGAATTACCTTTCTCAATCGCAGCATAAACAAGTGCAGAAACTCCTCTAGTTCCTTTAACTAAAGATACAGTTTCATATTTATCATCAAAACCTTTTAGTGATTTTAACGTAGGCAAATATTTCTCAAGTTCCGTTTCTTTTTTCTTCAAATCGTCTTGCTTTTCCTTCATATAAGAAAGTAAAGTTTCAGGATCATTTGCAATAAATTGCTTTACCCCATTTTCTTCAACAGACTTAACAAGACCTTTATCTATTAACTTGTAAAGTGTCTCATAAATCTTGCCACCAGAAGTCTTTGCTTCTTTTACAATTCTCCCACTTTTAGACATTCCTATTCGAAGAAGAGTCAAATAAACCAAACTTTCATTCTGCGTAAGACCGCATTCTTTAAGCAATTCTTCGTACATATCACTTACCACAGGGTGGAAGGCAGTATTTATATACTTCGCACCACACAGAAGTAGTAACAAGTTCAAAACTTGAAAAAAAAGAGGAGAACAAAATGAACACACAAACAAACCAAATAACAGAAAACAAATACGAAAACAAAGGAATAACAAAAAAAATAGTAAAGACAATAGCATTAGCAGGATTAGCTGCAATAATGGCAGGATGTAGCGTAGAAAATAAACACGATGACATTAGATTATTTAGACCATATAAATCAGCAATTACTGAATACGAAGAAGCAAGATTAAAAGAAAGCGAAAATCCAAGAAAAACTGAATTAGCGTATACAGTTGAAAGACCAAACTTTATTGCAAACGTAACTAATGCTTCCCAATATGTACCACAACCAACTACTGGATACCAACTTCAAAAAACACAAAGTAACGTAGAAATGACATACAAAGATGGAACAAACGTTGTCGGAAAAGCACATTACTTAGGCACTTACAACATTAGAGACCAATCAATTAGACCAATCGCACAAGACTGGAAATTAGTTAGTTCAAATGGACAACAAAATCAAATAGACAGCAAAACATTAGATTACATTGCAGAAGAATCAAATCATCTAACTGGCCCAATGTAATTTAGATGATAAAAATCAATCCCAACAAGAATATTTTTATTTTTTAAAATTAAAAAAAATTAAAAATACTTTAATATAATTCAAAATGAAAAAGTAATTGCAAACAAAAAACATG
>CAZKZU010000123.1:1324-1991 GCA_964557345.1 uncultured Methanosarcinales archaeon | reverse complement strand
GCATTCTTTGCTAAGTCTGATATGATTAATTCTCTTCGAGATGAGTTGGAATTAAATTCAAATCCTAATGTAATTGAATGTTTTGATATTTCTAATATTTCTGGAACTAGTGCAGTTGCAAGTATGGTTCAATTCCGTGATGGTGCGCCAGATAAAAGTAATTATAGAAGATTCAAAATTAAAACTGTTATTGGCTCAGATGATTTTGCCTCTATTCATGAAGTTGTTTATCGACGATATTATCGATTGAAAATTGAAAATGCTGAGTTTCCGGATTTAATTGTAGTAGATGGTGGACTTGGTCAGTTGCATGCTGCAATTGATGCTCTTAGAAAGTTAGGTTTACATATTCCAATTATTTCGCTTGCCAAAAAGTTTGAAGAAGTTTATGTTCCAGGAAGAGAAAAACCAATTTATATGGATAGAAAGGCTAAAGGACTAAAATTACTAATTCAACTTAGAGATGAAGCTCATCGATTTGCTATTAATTATCATAGATTAGTTAGAAGCAAAAAGATGCTTGAGGATTAATTATTAGTGTGGATGATTTATATTAGACTTAAATTAATTATTAATTTTTCCATAAACTCTTATATTTGTTATATACGTTTTGTCATCAATTTCTGTTATTTTTTGCGGGGCATTGAACAGTTCGGAATGGACTTTT
>CAZKZU010000123.1:0-1314 GCA_964557345.1 uncultured Methanosarcinales archaeon | reverse complement strand
TATATTCTCCATCTGAGGGAATGAGGTCTTTAATGAAAACAATTTTATTTGTAGAGGTTGATATTTTATGGTCTGATGTAGGTATTTTTCCAATTGTTATGGTCGAAGTTGTACTAAAATTGTTGCTTATCAAATCTATTCTAATTTGATTTCCATTAATTGTATATGAATCAGCATCAATTTCTAAATATATTTGCATATTTTGCTTAGCGTTTATGTTGACTGATTGAGTGTTTTGGAAATTAAATTCAGTAAAGTAGATTGAATTGAGCGGTATATAAATTATAAAATAACCGATTCCTGTAATAAATGTCAATAAAAATACTATGACAACCCAGAATGAAAAACCTGAATCATATTGTGTTTTTAATCCTGATTCTTCTTTAAGTATGGGTTTAAGTGCAAAAGTTACAAAAAATCCAATTAGGCAGAATAAAAATAATATTGCTGGAGTGTTGAAATTATGTTCATTAATTATAAAGTGTGGTTTAGTAAATAATGAGATAAATACTCCGAAAAAGCATATGAATATCGATAATCCGAAAATTGAGTTAATTGCTTTAAGTATGTTCATTTTTTGTTTCCTGTTTAAATTATTAAATCGTTTATTATTTAGTTGTTTTCACAACTGAATTATTTTATAATTGAATTTATTTTTTCTTCAATTTCTTGTGGTTTCATTACGAATAATGTGTTTTTAATTTTTCTACCGTCTTTGAGGTATATCTCTAAAACTGAAATTTTTTGTCTATTGTGCATACCTTTTACTCTTCCATAATATCTATTTTTAATATTACAGCTTTTAATATTTTGGACTGGAATTATTATGGATGATTTAGGTAGTATCAATGTAAATACTGGACTATCTTTGATAACTGGCAAAGAAATTTTTATTGCATTTTTATATATTACAATTCCTTTACTTAACAGTATGCCTATTGCGTAAAGTCCATTAAAACCTGCTGCTATAACGAAAACTAGAAATATTGCTTTTAATGGAATTGACGCTTCTACTGGAGTAACTGGAAGTTGCAATAACATTATTATAACACTGATAATTGCTGCAATATTTGGAAGGATGAAAATACATGCAATTAGTATTATTATTTTAGCGGCTTTTCCTTGCTTGAAAATTATTTCTCCGTATTCGGATTTATTCAAATCAGTAGTTTCTTTGATGAAAAGTTGTTTGAACCAAGTAATTCTATTGTCTGTTAATTTTTGTATTTCAAATTGTGATTCATTTTGTTTTTTTGATTTATATTGAATTACTCCAATTCTTAGAATAATAAACCAAAATAAATAATAGTTGAG
>CAZKZU010000122.1:0-2018 GCA_964557345.1 uncultured Methanosarcinales archaeon | reverse complement strand
CAGGATAACTCTCTTCTTGAATTCATACTTTGAACACTTACCAGAAGAAAATCTAGATAATAACGTTGACCCGTCTTGATTAAGTATATCAGCTAAAACCCATGTATTTATATTCAATGTTGTCAAAAGATCTAAGGTTTCTTCTAATCCCTTTTCAGATAAGAGGTCATCATCACCCATAAGCAAAACCCACTGTGCTGTTGAGAGACTTGCTACTGCTTGAAAATTTCTACTACCACCGATATTTGTTTCCTGCCGTATTGAATTTATAGAAAATTTTCTTCTCCATTCATCTATTACACTACTCGTATCATCAGTTGAACAATTATCTGAAATGCAAATTTGAATTCTTGATTTTATATTGTCATTCAAATTATAAATCTGATTTAATAACTTATATAATAAAGAACCCCTATTATATGTTGGAATACATATACTTAAGAGTGGAGACACTTTACTATTAATAACTTTTTTCATATATATTTCTTCCCTCACCTTTATTCACAACCATAATACATTAATCACAACAAATATTTTGATGTAATCGTCCCCTGAACCAATTAACAATTCTTTTACCAAGCAAAGATCTGACAAATAACCTATAAGACTTATATTGGAAAGGATTCTT
Organism: uncultured Methanosarcinales archaeon; assembly: GCA_964557345.1. Lineage (GTDB taxonomy): Archaea > Nanobdellota > Nanobdellia > Woesearchaeales > DATGWN01 > CAZKZU01. Next base: position 1,390 of record CAZKZU010000122.1, on the reverse strand, counting down.
TAAAATGGATTTAGCTGACCATAATCGTGAAAATTTAAAATCATTAATCATATAAAAACTTTCTGAAATTCTTGAATAAACCCTACTATATGCATAATTCCTCCAAAAAAAACTATTAATTTTATTTGAATAAATAACATTATCATTAAATATACCCAAAACATCTTTATAAAGAAGTAATGTATTTTTACTAAAACTCTGTGAAACAGCCCTATACTCAAATGTAGCACGATTACAAAACAATGCCTGATAATTTCTTGTTAACCTAAGCATTAAATCCAAATCCTCAAATTTATATTTCTCATTAAATTGCCCAACCTCTACCAATATAACTTTCTTAAATAAGGAGCTACTTAAAGTTGGAAACAGTTTAAATAATAATATATCCTCAAATAAGTTATTGCTGTCCATTTTTGTTTCACCTGATGCTATTGTCAGAGGTCTTCCTTCTTCGCTAATAACCAAATTCCTTGAATATACAAAAGCAACTTTATCGTCAGTTTTTTCTAAAATTGGTACTAAAATATCAAATTTGTCTCTTAGATACCTATCATCAGAGGCTAGAAAAGAAATATATTTACCTGAGGATTGTATTACTCCTAAATTTAAGGTCTTACATACTCCCTCATTGGCTTTAACAATTACTTTCATAGGTATTGGACTAGTAGTACTTAGTCTGTTGATAATAGCTACCGAATTATCTTTTGAACCATCATCTATTACAATTAGTTCAATATTATGATATGTCTGTGTCCACACACTTCTGATTGCTTCCTCAATATACTTTTCATGATTATATGAAGGTATTATTACACTTACTAAAGGCATAGTATCGTTTTTATCTATCATCTTAATTCCCACCTAAAATAAATTACTAAAAACAACAAATATAATAAATAACTCAAAGCAAAAGCATAAGATGCACCGATTATACTATACTGTTTTGTAAATATAATAAATAAAAAATAATAAGAACTACCAAAAAAAACTTCTGTAAAAATAAACATCCTAGTCATTGCTTTAGCAATCAACAAATAACCTAAAATCCAAGAAATAACCTTAAAATAACTGCCAATTAGTTGGAATAGGAATAAAGGTTCCATTGGTAAGAACTTTTCGGAAAATAAGGCTAAAATCAGAAAATTCCTTAAGAAATAAATAGCTAATAATCCAATAATTAAAAATGGAGAAATAAACAATATTGCCTTTTTTATTTCTTTCTTAAGTTCCTTATTATCTATTATTTCTGAAAATCGTGGCAAAAAATACATACTAAGAGTCATAGTAAATAATGAAATAAACATCTCGGTTACCCCAGTTACTGCTTGCCAATGCCCTGCAGAATCCATAGAAATACTATAGATAATATATTTTCTAAGCATTAACTGAA
>CAZKZU010000121.1:0-2052 GCA_964557345.1 uncultured Methanosarcinales archaeon | reverse complement strand
ATTCTCATCGAAAGATCAAACGCTTTCTGATAAACAATCAAATCCTTAAATCCATGGTAAGCTTTCATATTGGCTTTTTGTTAAACTTTCTTTTCAACAGTTGAAATACGGTTTTCGTAACCTTCTTACTGCTTCCTACTATTTACTAACTGCTTAATAATCAAGACTAACGACCAACTACTAATGACGCTAACTGTATAAAGCCCTCGCTTTGGCGTTATTGGCGTTATTATGGCGTTATTTCTTGTTGAGTGTATAAAATGCTCCTGCTCCTTTTATATCCGAACTGGTAATGATGCCTTTTTCGACTAAATCTGATAAATCTCTTGATGCTGTTCGCTCTGAGGTGTCATTGATTTCCTGATATTCTTTGTTCGTGATTTTACTATTATCTTTCAGATACAAAACCGCCTTAACCTGCCGTTTGTTAAGAGCCAATTCTTTAAGTTGATTATAGTTGTAAATGTCTTTTCTGAATTCAACCCAAAAGCCTGAACTTTTAAACATGAAAATGGGGGCAGGTAGGCCATAATTGAAACATTGTTCGGTCATTTTAGCGATTCCACGACCCCAGGATTCAATATATCCACTGCGAAAAAGTGCATTTGCAATGTCAGGATTAAATGGTTTTGAAGCGTGTTTTTCTAAAAGGGTTTCAATGGTCCAATTATCAGGAAGTTGCCCTTCATTCCAAATCAATATTTTATCTTTATAGACACTTATTTGTATTGGTACTCCGCCTGAATAATCTTTGTGGGCAACGGCATTGAGTAATGCCTCCCTAATTGCATCTTTTGGATATTCAAAGGTTTCCACCCTATTTAGCTCTTCGTAGCTAATGATTGCTTTTATGTATTTCGAGAAAAGCAATTCAACAGCCTTTTCTATCTGCTCAAAAAGATTACCATGAACCTCATCTTGAAATCTCAATTCGCTGTCAGACTCAAAATAACCAATTTTTACATATGAGCCCGTGATAAATTTTTCTGGGTTTGGATGAAATAGCAAAATCCCTGCTCGTTTTAGATATTTGTCTTCTTTAAGCTGAAGATTATCAATCAGGTGATCGTTGCTGTCGGATAGACTTTCTTCGTCAATCCTTTGGCTCCTGAAAGCTCGTTTGCGAAAAAACTCAAAGGTTTCCTGTTTAAGATCTTTTGTTGTGATATCTGGTATTGGAACCCCATCCCATCTCTTACCTTTTTTCTGCAAGAGAAATTTGTTAAGCGCTGCTCCTTTAAGTTCCTGTTTAGTACTCCCGCTCCGGTAAAAATATTGCCCTTTAAAATTAACAGGATAAGGATACTGTTCAATTATAATTTCCAAAAAATTCCCATGTTGATGTTGATGTAAATTCACGTCAACTAAGATACCCAAAGTATCCCTAACTTTATTGGGAATTTCTTCCATGAGCTTTTTAGCATCTTGCAAGTCAACTATTTTTCCCTGATCGTCCTTCCCAATATAAATAGTTCCACCATTTGCATTTGCAAATCCACATACCCATTTAAGGTATTCGTCTCTCCAAGAGCTTTTAAACTCTGTGTTTTGAGATTCTGATATCACTTTTCTTGATTGTTAAACTAGTATTGCAAATTTACAATTTTGCATGAATGATTCTTCTATTGATGTATTTGCTGAAAAAATCCTTTCTGATAAACAATCAAATCCTTAAATCCATTGTAAGTCTGCATCTAGTAGGAAGTATTTAGTAGGTAGTATATAGTATCTGGTATTTAGTAGGTAGTAAATAGTTGTTAGTATTTAATAAAGACAGAGGAATTAGGGTTGGTTAATTTTAAAATTACAGTATTTAACTCAGGATTTATCTTTTAGCTTTCATATAGAGGTTTTATCATGATTTTCAGGGACTTCCTACTACCTACTTTCTACTTCTTACTACCTACTTCTTGCTTTTTACATTGACCCACCGTTATTCGTTAGCATTTAGTAGGTAGTATTTAGTAGGTAGTATTTAGTAAGGACAGTGGAATTAGGTTTGGTTAATATTAAAATTACAGTATTTAACTCAGGATTTATCTTTTTGCTTTC
>CAZKZU010000120.1:0-2140 GCA_964557345.1 uncultured Methanosarcinales archaeon | reverse complement strand
TTAATACTGCCATTTTCTAAGTAAGTAAGAGAATTAGCGTTAACTAATCCTTTATTTGTAGAAAGCATTGCAGTTTTATTAGTCATGTTAATTATTGCTCCATTTTGACATTCATAATAATTGGGTTTAGCTTCATTACATGCCATCATTGGCATTGCATAATTTGGCCAAGATGAAATCCAGCTGTTTGCTTGATTTTGATCAAAACTACTTAGTAAATTATATGTATTAACTGCTTCCTTTTGATCTGCAACTAATTTGTTTTCTACCATTAATTTTAATGCAGTTGCTCGGTCGTTATCTGAAACTATAAGCCAAATTTTTGCCTTCGAGAAATTCCAAAGTCCAAAATGAGCCCATACACCAGTTTTACCGCTACAACCATTTTGTTGTCTTACACAACCCATATCTTCTGAAGTTATAACAAAACTTTCTGGTGGAGTGCAATGTGTACTTAATAATACATCATCAGCTTGTGATGAAGTTAATCCGTTAGCAAGTAAATATTTTCTTGCATCAGATTTTCCCATAACATCAGTATTATCTAATATTTCGATTGATTTAATTGTATCATTTGTAAAATTGAATAATTTATTATATGCTCCATTAGCATCACAATTAAGCATTCTTAGCATTCCTGCTGATTCTCGTGCGTCATTAGTAATAAATATTCTTCCTAGCCATCTTGCTTGAGGCGTATTTTGGACTCCTCCGTCAGCAGTAGCTCCTCTTTCTGCAACAGTTATAAATTCGTGACCAAAGTCCCACCACGAACTGATAATTGCAGTTGGTTGTGATTCATTTTTAATTTTAGTCAAAGTATTTTGCCATGCATCATCCATTGACGGGATTTCATTTTTAGCAGTAACTTTTGCAAGACTAGTCATTGAAAAAACTAATAATACAGCAACAATTAAACTTAATGATATTTTTGTAACAGTTTTTGATATTTGCATGAAATCATGCATTGAATTAGATATTCTTTCGATTAACAAATCAAAGAAAATTCCTAAACACAATCCTAAAGGTGCAATGATAAACATTACAAATCTAATCCCTTTAAGAGACGCCCAAATACTTGCTAACGTCCAGAATGCAAACATAGCTGCAACTCCGATATTAGATACGTTTTTTGTGTCTTTGATAATTAATAGATATATTCCAATTACTGCAAAGATTAAAATAATTATTCCGAAAATATAACTTTGTGCAAAATTAGTTGAAATATTTCCTATGCTTGAAATAATATCTCCCATTGATCCACTATTCATTTCTGCAACAGTTGTATATACGTTTGGCCATAAATTTGCTTCAGCTGCATTTTTGATTGAGCTAAAATTCAAGAAAGAAAATAAATCTTTAATTGTTCCAATGAAACTTCCTGTATATACTGCAATTACAGTAATAGTTGCAATAACAAATGTTGCTCCTGTTATCACAATTTTAGATGTTTCATTCCATAAATGTTTCATCTCTAACTTTAATTTATTTTTCTTATGATGAATAATTGGTTGAATTAACTTGATTAAAAATGCAACACCAAACGCTGCTAATGGGAAGTAAAACATATACCACCATCCTGCTGGCCATGCAGTATAATATATAAGTAAAGTAAATGCTGCCAGTAGTGAATAAGTTATTGATTTCCATAATTTTTCTGATTCAATAGCATAAACAATTAAGAAAATTACTAATAGAGGGAAAAATATGTTGTAGATATCTGTATCTGAGAATCCTGCTGTAGTTCTTGCTAAAATTGATACGTGAAGCCCGATATAAGTAGCAGCAATAAATCCTGCTAAATTACCTGCCATTTTTCTTCCAATTAAAAATGCTGGAATCATACAAAGCGCAGCAAAAATAACTGGTATAATTGCAAATAGTGCTATAAGATGAATGTTCTGATTAAACATGTGTAAAAATTTAAATAAATATACTGTAAAATATACATGGAATATTTTTGCATCAGAACTAACATCCATTTCAGTTGGGGCTAACATAAATGTGGAGTATGATTTTCCATCTCTCATATATTCGCCAGGTTGTCCAGTATTTACTATATTTCTAATAAATCTGTAAAAAAAGTATGGATCAATTCCAACTAAATAATTATCTCCGTTGTCGTCTCTAAATTTTTCTT
>CAZKZU010000119.1:0-2160 GCA_964557345.1 uncultured Methanosarcinales archaeon | reverse complement strand
TTTTGTATTTTAAGCATAAATTCGTTGTAATTGCCACAGTAATCTTTATATTCTCTATCTATATTTATTAAATTATGATTGAAGAAAAGGATGAGGATGGAAAAATTGACTTTAAATATAATTTCAAGGTTTATTTTGAACTTCTAAAAAAATACCGTATTTTCGTATCCGTTCTAATCGTAATGATTTTTATATTAGAGTCATTAAATATGGCTGAGAATTATTTGTTTAAGTACGTAGTAGATAAAGGTACTATTTTCGCAGCAGGACATCTTGTACAATCAGTCTTTGTCAAAAATTTAATTATTGTCGCATATGTCTTTTTAGGTCTTGTTATACTTAGAACTATTCTTAAATATCTTCATATGCACTTGATTAATAGGTTAGATGCATATTTAATTACTGATATTAAAAGAAAATTTTTCAATCACATCTTAAGATTATCTTACAATTTTCATACAACTCATAAAACAGGAAGTTTAATTTCTAAATTAACTAGGTGTGGTGGTGCAGTTGAAAAGTTAACTGATTCGTTCATATTTAATCTTATTCCTCTTGTTATGAAAGTATTCATTGTTGGTTTTGCTCTTCTTTACTTTAGTAAGTTAGCTTCTTTAATTGTCTTTGTTACAGTTATTTGTTTTATATTATTTAGTTTGTTTGTTCAAAAAAAGCAAATGCCTTCAAGTGTAGATAAAAATGAAACTGAAGATTTAGAGAAAGCAAAAGTCGCAGATTACTATGCAAATATGGATTCTATAAAATATTTTGGAAAAGAAAAATCAACTAGCGAGAAGTTTGAAACTTATATTCAAAATACATCTAAACTATTTATTAAAAATTGGGATTATTTTAAAACAATGGACTCAGGTCAAGCCTTAATAATCGGTTTTGGTTCATTTTTATTACTTTATGTAACAATATCTGAGTTTTTAGCTGGTACTATAACTATTGGAGGTCTTGTTTTCATATACGTTACATTTGGAGATGTTGTAACTCCGTTATTTAAATTTACATGGGGAATTAGAGAATTCTATCAAGCAATGGCTGACTTCGAATCTTTATTTAAATATGGCAAAATAGAAAATGAAGTGAAAGATCTTTCGAATGCAAAACTAGCAAAAATAACTCAAGGAACTATTGAAATAAAAAATATCAGTTTTAGTTATGGTAAAAGAAAAATATTTGACAATTTAAGCTTAAAGATTCCAAAAAACAAAAAGGTTGCTTTTGTTGGTCATTCAGGTTGTGGAAAAACAACTCTTGTAAAATTATTATATCGTCTATATGATGTTCAAACAGGAGAAATTACAATTGATGGAGAAAATATCGCTAAATTCCACCAAGAATCCTTGAGAAATGAAATGAGTATTGTTCCTCAAGATTGTGCATTATTTGATGATACTATTTATAATAACATAGCCTTCTCAAATCCAACTGCAACAAGAGCTGATGTTTTAGGCGCAATTAAATTTGCTCAACTAGACAAAATAATTGAAAAATTTCCTCATAAAGAAGATACTATTGTTGGTGAACGTGGTGTACGTTTATCAGGTGGAGAAAAACAAAGAGTTTCAATAGCAAGAGCAGTGCTTGCAAATAAAAAAATATTATTCTTAGACGAAGCTACTTCGTCATTAGACTCGGAAACAGAAAGTGAAATCCAAAAATCTTTAGCATTATTGATGAAACAAAGAACTGCGGTAATAATTGCTCATAGATTATCTACTATTATGAAAGCAGATGTTATTGTTGTAATGGACAAAGGTACAATTGTTCAAATGGGTAATCATAAAAAACTTATTGCTAAAGATGGTATTTATAAAAAACTTTGGCAATTACAAAAAGGCGGATACATTAAAGATTAGTATTACCTAGATGCATTTGAAAAAGAATTAAAAAGTATACTGCCTGTTTATGAGCCGATATTACGTATCACCTAAAGGAGCAACGACGAACGCATAGTGAGGAGTGTGGCGACCATGTTCAGGCGAATGCCGACAAAATGAAGTTGGGCGAATTGGCAGTATGGTATTGATTAATAATTTATTTCGGATGCATCTTGTCAAGTCTGTTTCCACAACAATTCGAAATATTCTAAAAAGCTTTTAGAAACATCTTTAGATTTAATGTGTATCGCAGTTATATCTTTTCCGAATA
>CAZKZU010000118.1:690-2217 GCA_964557345.1 uncultured Methanosarcinales archaeon | reverse complement strand
TGTTACCCTCTAATTCATATAATCTTTTAAAATTAAAAGGTTGCGTATTAGCCGGCCCACTATTACGAATCGTTGTTGTATCAACAGGACTTGCTTCTATGAATTTATCACTACCATCTTTATAAATTCTAACCACCGTAGTGTCTATTACATCATACGCAATTTCAAAATCAACATCCAATCCTTTATAGTCTGCACCTTTTATTGTTTTAGGATAAACAATATTTCTAACATCCGGTGTTCCAACATAAATTTCATTTACTACATTTATATATGTTTCAATTGAATTGGAATCTCCACTTTGATTATTTCCTACAAATATTACTTTATATTTTCCTAAGTTTTTAAAAACGTTTACAGGTATTTGAACTAAAAACGGAGATGCAAAAACATCAATTATAGCCTCAAATGATTTATCACCAATAAAATATTTAATCTTTGAAGTATTTTGACTTATATTAATTCCAACACCAAATTTTGCATCACCTGATGTTATAGAATTTTTATTAATTACCTTTTCACCATCATTGTAAAATGAGATTATAGGAACTTCAACCTGTGGAATGAATATTTGTTCTGCAAAAATTGAAACTTTATAATTTCTATCACCTGATATTTTTGTGGTGATTGATTCGAACGGCTGTGTTGCTGTTAATATTTCTTCAACCAACCCTTCACCTTTTACAACTATTTGACGAATTCTATAATTGTTATTATCTTTTGTTGCAAATTCAACAGTTCTTGCCAATTCAGGAAATACTAGTTCTTTTACACTATTAGCTAATATTACTTTTCTATCAGAATCTGCTATTCTTCTAAAACTAATAGCCGCTTCAGCGAATATTGCTTCGATTACATCTGATGGTCCTTCAAATGTTAAATCAATTTTAGGTCTTGTTGTAGTTGTTGTACCTCCACCGCGACCAGTATCACCGCCGCCACCAGTATCACCACCGCCACCAGTATCACCACCGCCACCAGTATCACCACCGCCAGGTGTACAAATACCTACCTGTGATTTTGAGTATAAATCCTTTCCAATACCGCCCCACGAGTTTTCTTCCGCACAAACTTTAGTAGAAGTACCAACTGTGGCAGTTTGTATTTGTTGTATTTGTCCATTAGCTCCTTTAAAAGTTATAATACTATCTTCATATTTAGCGGGTATTCCACTTCTAGTCACAACGTATTCATAATATACCTTAGTACCATCATCAGGTACTATTACCGATTGCTTTATATCAAATTCAATAGAAAATGCTGTTTCATTTATTGCATTTGAAAATTCTACTTGTGTACTTCCTATAAATTTTCTAACTCTAGGTACAAATAATTTTGTTGTAGAATAATATTTTTCAGTTGGTGCTTCGACTATATTATTAAATAAATCTTGTAGTTTATAACCATAGTTTTGTTTTATGGATTCCAACTGTGCTTCGGAAAAAAATGGCTTTAATACTTTATCGATTACATATCTCTCATCCGTTTTATACCCATCTTTTGTATTAGTAATTGTTTTTTTGTTTT
>CAZKZU010000118.1:0-680 GCA_964557345.1 uncultured Methanosarcinales archaeon | reverse complement strand
GTCTGCTTATAAGTTAAATCGCCGTTTACAAGAATATTTGATGTTTGGTTTGCAGATACTGCAATAATAATTTGATAATCATCATTAAGTTCTCCGGATGGCTCTGTGTTAATTGGAATAATAGCATCAGTACCAGGTATGCTTCCGCCACCGCCACCACCTCCCACAGGAGAGCTGCCGCCTAAATTGTCGCTATATAAACTAGCATCGGTAAACTCCGGCGATAGTTCATTGCCTGGATCTTCTTTATATTCTCTTGCCATTATTGTATATTTTCTCTTTGAGCCATATCCCTTTCAAAAACTTGCTCTCTACCAAATCCAGTACCTAAATCTCTTTCAATAAAACCGCCACCGCCACCGCCACCAGAGCCTCCACCGCTACCGCCACCAGAGCCTCCACCGCTGCCGCCAGTATTAGGCGGAGTATAACCACATGATAAAGAATTTGTTTCAACTAATTTTTCATACGTTCCACCAGCACCATCATGGTACACCCCATATTGGTCAAATCCAATACATTTATATTCTATTAAAATATCTTTTGCAGGATATGGTGATTCTTTTTCCGCTTCTTTTTTGTATTCTAATTCTTTTCTTGTTAAAATAGCTTTTTGTTGTTCCGTCATTTCTATTGCAGGAGAAGCGGTATTATATGTTGTAGATGCATCATACGATTGT
>CAZKZU010000117.1:0-2250 GCA_964557345.1 uncultured Methanosarcinales archaeon | reverse complement strand
AAAAATTTATTATCAAAATATAGTAAACTAGGACCCTCAATTCAAAGAAAAGATGCGCAAGATAAGTTAAAACAATTATTGAGGTAGCCCGTAAATTCTCCACCCGCTTTCGAGTGGGTGTTTTGAGCTATTTATTGACGGTAAAGCTCTCTAAATAATGGATTTTAGGCTCCTCTGTATATACTCTCTGTATGTGCGGGGCTGTGTGGGGCGAACGCCAAGAAAAGAGGTAGTTTATTTCTTATGCTTTTTTAATAGAATAAATATACCTACAATAACTATAAGAACAAGAACCAATATCCAAGCCCAGACGAAACTACTTTTTTCTTCTTTTATTATTTGTGAAACATCTTCATTGGTCTCTTGAATAGATTGATTTTCAACAAAAATTTTCTCATTAATAGTTTTTATTGTAAAATTAGCTTTACTTTGATAAATAGAGTTTAACTTAACATATAAGTCATAATAACTAGAATTTGTTAAAGATAACTTCTTTTCCTCTCCAATCTTTAAAGTAATTACTTGAGGAGTAGAAGAAACTGTAATTGTTGCAGAATTATTAGAAACATTATTCAAATATAAACTATGGCTTACGCTTCCAATATTAAACTTAACTTGCCAATGAGGAAATAATACTTTGTTATATCCTGTTATTAAATTTTCTACAGAAGCATATAACGTAGGACTACCGCCACCACTGTTTGCTTGAACTTCTTCTGGCATAACAATTGTAAGAGTATTATTTGAAGAGTTCCCTATATTTCCTAAAGAATCGGTACAATTGACGTACCAAGAATAACTTCCAGGAATAACCGAAGCTGAAATAGTATTTGTCGAAGATTTATTCACAATAGAAGTATTTGAATAACTTACACCGTTTAAATAGAGAGTGCAATTAGAAATATCCGACTCATCGGAAACATTAAATTGAAAATTAAGTGTAGAAGACGAAGACGTTTCAGAATAAGAGTTTATAGGGGAAACTAAGGTAATATTTGGAACAATAGAATCAATATAGAAAGTTACATTGGAAGAATTAAAAGCTCCCAAGCTGTCATTAGAATAAACAACGAGAGTATTAATCCCTTCAGTAAAAGTCACATTTATAGGAGAAGAATAAGTATAGTTTGTTCCATTCCAGTTATACAAAGTACTATTACCGTCCGAAGAAATATTTAACAGCTGAGTTCTGTTATTATAACTAGTATTTTGGGGAGAAATAATATTAATCGGCAGAAAAAAAGTAAAATTAAATATATTATTCAAACTACTTTTTTGCAAAGACGCATTATATGTATTGTAAAGACTCTCTTGCCCGATATAACTTACATTTATAGTATAATTACTAGAGTATGTAAAAGTAGGCCCTTCTCTAAAATATTCCATCAAATCAAAAAGATCAGAATAACCATTTGCGCCAGTTAAAGAAGAAATTACCAATCCTGAAGAGTTACTAATAGAAACTATGGCATTCTGAACAGGATTATTTTGTGAATCTACTACATATGCTTGATAATACCATTTTTTAGTAAGGTTTGCTGTTGCACCTACTATCTCAGTAGTGTGGGTCGAATTTATTACTATCGCGTCTCCATTTCCTAGGTCAAATGAACTTGGTTCTTCTAAGTAGAAATTATTCACCCAAGTAGAATTTATACTTATATTTCGTAACAAATCTCCGGGATTAACAGAAATGCTTGGATAAGAACCTAATGAAAAATAATTATTTTTAAAAAGACTATTCCAAGAAGCTTTATCATACATACCATAAACGCCCGCATTTATAGAAGAACAATTCTCCACGGTTATATTGGTATTTCCCTTTATAACGTAGTTATATCTTGTATTAATAACAGTATTATTAATTAGATAAGAATTATAGGTAAACCCCATAAACAAGCCATGATTAGGAGAAAGCCCATCATCTTCTGCAATAATATAATTATTTTTCACAGTAGCATTTCTTATTCCTCCAATGGTTGTTCCAGAATTAGAGGCTTCAGTTCCTAGACCTATAGTGTAACTTAAAAGATTTGAAGAGAGATTGAGATAATTTCTATCAATCACGATATCATTTGAAGTATTGAGTGTAGATTGAGTAAAATAAATTACAGCATTCCCAATCCCAAAATAAAAATTATTATCTTTAATAAGAGAACGATTATTATTGCTAGATGCATAAATAGCATAACATCCAGTACCATTTATTCTTCTAGATGTAGAGCCAAAAGTATTCTTAATTATGTTAAT
>CAZKZU010000116.1:0-2287 GCA_964557345.1 uncultured Methanosarcinales archaeon | reverse complement strand
AAAGTTGGACAGAATCAGTCTTATTGTGCTAAAAAAGGATATGATATTAAAACAGTTAAAGGCGGAAAACATGCTAGCGAAAAAGCGGTTTGTGTTGAAAAAGTAAAAAATGTTTCTAAAACAAAAAGTAAAACTATAACTTCTATTCAAGATTCTGCTCCTTCTCCCCCTATGGAGATAAATATGGAAGATTTTATTGGTCTTGATAAAAAATTAGCTATTAATGAATCTGACTTTTTATTAAATGAACAATTAGGCCTGTCTATTCTAGACGATAGTTCGATTATTAAAGGAAGAATTGCGAAATCTTTAGATTCGGCCATAGTCACTCCTTCTGATTGGGATTGGAGAAATCCTCCAAGTAGTTCTCCTTATGCTGCAAAGAATTTTCCTTTTTTTGATTTGTCTAATGGTTGGATTTCTCCAGTAAAGGATCAGGCTTCTTGTGGTTCTTGTTGGAGTTTTGCAACTTCTGCTCCAATAGAATCTCGATTTGAAATTTTACAAAATAATTCTCGATTAAATCCTAATATTGCTGAACAGGATTTAGTTTCATGCGGTTATTATTTTTGTCCCCTTCCTTATCCGAACAATAATATCTGTATCCAAGGGTGTGCTGGTGGAGCAATTAATACAGGATTTGAATATGTAAGGCGTAATGGTGTTGTTGATGAATCTTGTTATCCTTATATTAGTGGTTCTTTGGGTTATGTGCCTTCTTGTAATCTTTATCGTTGTGCTAATTGGCAACAGCGATTATGGAATGTTTCTTCTTCTTTGGTGGATAATGGTATTAATTTTTTAGCAAATCCCGTTGTATATGTTGATTTAAAATTAACAAATAAACAAAAAGAACAATGGATTTTTGAGAATGGTGCAGTTTATTCTTCTCTAGCTATGGGTTCAGACTATGGTGGTTCTTTTGATTCTAATGGAATTTATCGTTGTACTTATGATTCTTCTACTACTCCTGCTTCGAATCATGCAATTACAATTGTGGGTTTTAATGATACCGGGAATACTGCCACAAGTTACTGGATTATAAAAAATAGTTGGGGAGCTAACTGGAATCAGGATGGATATTTTAAATTAGGTTTTAATGAGTGTTATATCACTGCTACAAAGTTTTATGCGCCTCTTAGTGTAGTTGCTCCGAATTTCGGACCACAAGTTGTTTTGTTACCTCCTTCACCGGATAATGGAAATATTACTGGAAATAGAAATATTCAGTTTGCATTTAAGTCTATGAATAAAATTTCAATTAATTCTACTTGTGATTTAATTGTTAATAATAATGTTGTTAATACTACTTATCCTGTGTTAAATAATACTCTTACTAGTTTTTCTGCTTCACTTGAAGAAGGACAATATAACTGGAAAATTCAGTGTTGGGAAAGAAATGTAGGTATTACAAATACTTCTGAAACTCGTTCTTTAATTATTGGAGCGCCCATCTATCTTAATGTAAAATTTAATTCGCCTAAGGCTCAAATTTATAATACTAAATCTATTTTAGTTGATTTAGCTGCATCTTCTCTTGCCACTTCAACTTCTTGGTATAATAATTCTAAAAATTTAACCTATAGTGCGCCTGTTACTCTTAATCTTGCTGATGGTAATTACAAATTTATTGCTTATGCTAAGGATTCAGCAAATAATCTAGTTCAAGATAAAGTAGAATTTAGTGTTGATACTACTGCTCCAAAATATTCTATGGCCTTGTTAAGTACACAAGGAACCTATAAATTCCAAGTTAATTGGAGTGATATAAATGGAATATCTTCTGCAATACTTGTTTTGAATAATCAAAATTATACTATGGCTAAAGAAGGCGCATTTTATGTTTATTCTGTTAATGACTTAGTACCTGGAATTAATAATTATAAATTTTGGGCAAATGATAGTCTTGGTAATGCTAATTTAAGCATTAATTATGTTTATTCTCTTGCTAAAAATTTGCCTAATTTGAGATTGTTCTTAAATGGCTTTGAAGGTAATTCTTCTATTAATTACGGTTCTATCAATGTAACCACTTCTTCTACTAAAACTACAAATGTTCGTTTATACCAAAATAATGTTTTAGTTTCAAATCCACAAACTCAAAATTTATCTGTTGGTTTTTATAAATACACTGCTGAAATTTTAGAGGGAGTCGATTATTCTGCGTTTAATTTAACTTATTATCTTAATGTTACTAAGGCTGTTCTTAATTTAATGGTTAATGCTTCAGCAGATTCCGCAGTTTCTGATGGAAGAGTAAATATTATTGGTTCTAATTGTCCGCAGC
>CAZKZU010000115.1:0-2298 GCA_964557345.1 uncultured Methanosarcinales archaeon | reverse complement strand
TTTGGGAATGATGATCACGGTATTGGCCCAACTGTCTCCTTAAACGGTTCTATAGACGAAGTAATGATTTTCAATAAAACTCTTTCTTCTGCAGAAATAACAAATCTTTACAATAATCAATCTGCAGGAAACCAATCTTATCTTGCTACAGATGGCAATTTAGTTTCATATTATAAACTAGATGAATTATCAGGGACAAGTGCAAGCGATAGTAAGGGAGCAAATACTGGAACATTAAATGGTTATGTAGCAGATACTTCGCCAGCTTGGAATTCTACCGGCGGTTACGAAGGAAGCGGAGCTTATGTCTTTGACGGTGTTAATGATTATATTAGTTTACCTTTTAGTTTTACACAAGGTAACGGAAATACAGCCTATTCTTTATCTACTTGGATAAAAAAGACTTCATTGGCGGTGGCTTACAAGGGCCCGATATTTTCTTCTTATTCCGGCAGTTTTACTGCTTCTGCAGGTTTGGCTTCATTAACAAATATCTCGGATAATCGCTGGCATCATGTCGTAGCAATTAGGGCTGGAACAAATTTATATCTGTATTTGGACGGAGTATATAACGGAACAGCAACAACTAGTTCGGGTTATTCTGGGGCCATGCTAGGTTTAGATGCTACTGGAAATTATCTCGATTGGAGAACCTATAATGTAAATGCGGGAACTACTACTATTGTCGGAGCCCAAGATACTATCGGATCAAATACATTCAACGGCACAATTGATCAAGTTCAAATTTTCAATCGTTCTCTTTCCGCATCAGAAGTTTTATGTTTATATAATGGAACTGGCTGTGGCGGAGTAAATAATTCTCGTTACATTGGAAAATATGCAAATGGAGGGGATTTCAAATCTTTAGTTTTCTACAATCAAACTTCTACTTATTGGAACGTAAATTTATCTATTGCCGACACAAATTCTCCGGCAACTGGAATTGTAAATAATAAAAATGAAATTAATTTGAGTAATCCTAATTTAGTTTCTTATTGGGCTCTAGACGGAAATTATTTAGATGCTAAAGGAAGAAATAACGGAACTTGTTCTGGAACAACTTGTCCGAATAATGCTACGGGAATTTCTAGTTCGGCGATGAGGTTTGATGGGGGGGATGATAAGATTCCTACTACTCTTCAACCTACTTTGGGTGCGAGCGTATTTTCAATTAGTGCTTGGGCAAAAACTTCTGTTGGAGGAGACATTGTTCAATTTGGTGGAAGTGGAAATACGGGACAAAATTTTGGTCTTCAAATTAGAGCAAGTGATGGGTTAATTGGGATTGAAAATTCTAGGGATGATATGATGTCTACAGTTAATGGAAAAGATAATGCTTGGCACCATATAGCTATGACTTGGAATGGTTCGATTGTGGCGCTATTTATAGATGGAAATTATAAATCGATTACTACTACTGCTTATCCTCCTGCAATTACTGCAACTCCATTGGGAATAGGCTACCGGCCGGCTTATGGCGGCACTTCCTATTTTAATGGTTCCATAGATCAAGTTCAAATTTTTAATCGTTCTCTTTCTGCTCAAGAAGTTTTATGTTTATACAATGGAACGGGTTGTGGTGGAAAAAATAATTCTCAGTACATTGGAAAATATGCAAATGGTGGAGATTTTAGGAGTTTAATATTCTTTAATCCTGTTTCTTCTTTATGGAATGTAAATTTATCTATTGCCGATACAAATTCTCCAGCTAGCGGAATTCTAAATAATAAAAATGAAATTAATTTAAGTAATCCGAATTTAATTTCGTATTGGGACTTGAACGGAAATTATTTGGACGCGAAGGGAAGAAATAACGGAACTGCATTTAATGGGGTAAATAATGCTACTGGAATTTCAAGTGGTGCTATGAGGTTTGATGGTTATAATTCTAGAATAAATGTTCCGGGTAGTTGGAATATTTCTGGCAATATCACGCTATGTGTATGGGTATTTGATGTAAATCCTGCAGATACTTGTGAAGTTATTGCTTCTAAAGCTCTTGCCGATTCTAATAATTGTAATTTTATAATTCAAAAGGGTTGTCCTGGAGATAATGGGGTTGTTGGAAAATTTAGTTTTATGACTAATGTGCCCGGATCTTGGCGTACTGTCGCAGTTTCTACTTCTAATCTGCCGACAAATCAGTGGGTTCATGTTTGCACTACTTATGATAAACAGTATGGGAAGGTTTATTTCAACGGAGTTTTTGATAGTCAGACTGCACAAACTAATACCCTTATAACTTCTACAGATAATCTTACTATCGGTCATGCTTCTTGTTATGTTGCAAATCCGGAT
>CAZKZU010000114.1:0-2317 GCA_964557345.1 uncultured Methanosarcinales archaeon | reverse complement strand
TTAATTTAAGTTTTTTTAATTAAAAAAAATTAAATTAAAAAAATCTAAATTAAAAAAACTTAATGTTAGAAAAAAGTAATTCTTTAGAGTTGTTTAAATTTAAAGAAAAAGAAAGAGTAAGAAAACAAATTTATTATAAAAATAATACAAAGCTTATAAGCGAAAGAATAGCTAAGTATAATAAATTAAATCCTGAAAAAAGAAAATTAGTTGTAAAGAAATCTTGGATAAAATGTAAATATGGAATTGTTTATGAAGATTATTTATCCATGCATCGTGAACAAGAATATAGATGTAAAATTTGTAAAAGACATGCTGATGAGTTTAAAAAAAAATTAGTAGTAGATCATGATCATAAAACCGGTAAAGTTAGAGCTTTATTATGCACTAATTGCAATTCACAGTTACATGTGTTAGAAAATAAAGAACTATACGATAAATATATGAATTATTTAAATAGTTATAAAGAGGAGTAATGTTACCTATGTTAAATGCAATTGCACCACTAGCTAAAATACTTTTTAATACAATTGAAAAGTCTGTTCCAGATAAGGATTTACAAGCTAAATTAAAAGCAGATTTACAAACTCAGTTATTACAATCTAATACAGCAGAATTACAAGCTGCAGCAAAGATAGTTGAAGCTGAAGCAAAAGCTGGTTGGTTTTCAGCAAGTTGGAGACCTTTATTAATGTATGTATTAATTTTTATATTAATATGGAATTATGTATTAGGACCTGTTATCTTATTTTTCTTTAAAGCTTCTATAACTATTACTCTTCCAGGAGACGTATGGACCCTTTTGCAAATTGGTCTGGGAGGTTACGTTGTGGGACGCAGCGCGGAATCAGTTGCACGAACAATGGCTAATAAACCACAACCAAAAGAGCAAGAAAACGGGTAGTGAAGTATCTGTTATTGTTATTATTGCTTTATAGTTGCAATAATGTAAATTCGCCTTATATAGATAATATAACATTATTAAAAATAGAAAAAAAATTTTAACATGATTGAAAGACTAAAAGATCTAATTGCAAATAATTTTATTGCAAAAAAAATTCAAGAAAAAAACAATATCTTATTAAGAAGCCGTAAAGAAGTAGAAATTAACGGTAATGGAACTTCTGGATATACCTTAAAAGAGGGCGAACATAAAGGAACTGTTTTAGGTCATATTAAGCGAGATAAAAAAGTAATTGAATGATAGATTACGAAAGCTTTAAATACATAAGAAATCAAATAAATAAGTCAGTAGAACGTTTAAAAGAAGCTCTGGTGTACAGTGTAGACAAATGGGAGGACATCTTATATATTAGAGGAAAAATTCAGGGCCTTGAAACCCTGCTACAGGATCTCACTGACCTGCAGAAAAAACAGGAGCTATTTGATGACGACAAAGACACCAAGTCTGGAAGTACCGAAACATAAAGAAGCACTTCTAGATTCCTACAAAGAAAAAGAAGTTAAAGAAGAACCTTTAACTCCAGAAAATTTTCAAGAATCAGCACTAGATCAATTACCTAATCCAACAGGATATAGAATATTAGTTCTAATGCATGCTGGTGCTAGAAAAACAAAGGGCGGCATTCATCTCACAGAAAATACATTAGAAACAATACAGATGACATCTGTTTGTGGCTACGTATTAAAAATGGGAGATCTTTGCTATAAAGACGAAAAAAAGTTTCCGAATGGACCATGGTGTAAACCAAAAGAGTGGGTTATGTTTGGTCGATACGCGGGAGCACGATTCAAAATAGAGGGAGGAGAAATCAGAATTCTTAACGATGATGAAATCATTAGTACAATTAAGAATCCTGAATCTATTTTGCAACTGTACTAAATAACATGGAGTATGTATGGCTGAAGAAAACAAACGTCAGCCAGATGTCGAACTAGACACTGATGACGCAAAAGAGACAACCATACAACTTGAGGAAAAGAAGGAAGAAAAAGACAAAAGACCAAATCTAAATCTAGGAGAAGTAGATTTAGAATATACAGATTACAGTCAAAATAAAAAAGAAAAGATTGATATATCTGTAGAAGAAAAAGAAGAGATAAAAGCAGACAAACCTGCTGATCAAGAAGATCTATCTTCTTTTAGTGATGCTGTTCAAAAAAGAATAGATAAGCTTACTCGTAAAATGCGTGAAGCAGAAAGACGAGAACAAGCAGCGCTTGATTACGCTCAAGGTTTACAAAAAAAGTACACCGATGCTCAAAAAAAATATCAAGAAATAGATGATAGTTATATTAAACAGTATGACGCTAGAATAGATGCTGAAAAAGATACTGTTAAAAAGAAACTAAAAGA
>CAZKZU010000113.1:0-2342 GCA_964557345.1 uncultured Methanosarcinales archaeon | reverse complement strand
CTAATACAATTAAACAAATTACGACAAAAATTGTTATGTATGCATCGGAGTTCATTTTTCTTTACTTTTCTATTAATATAATTAATTTTTTTAGGGTGGTTTATAATGGTTATGAAATTTGTTGATGATATTAGCGCTAAACATGATTGAAATTGAGGATTTATTATTTGATTAACTATATAAACACTTATTGACATAAATAGTGTTGATACAAGTGAATAATTCAAAATCTCAAACAGCAGTAGAATATCTTATCTTATTAGCAGTGGTAATTGTTGTAGCGTTAGTCGTTGTAAATACACTGGGCGGATTTCCAGGTATTGGTTCTAATAATAACAAGAAAGTTGCTGATTATAAACTTCAATCTGGCGCTATTGGAATTGAAAGTTATTCGATTGGAGCTAATAGTTCTGTTTTTAAAATAAAAAATAATTATTATGAAACTGTTACATTAAATGAGTTTCGTGTTAATCAACAAGCAAATCTAACTTGTAATTCCTCTAATACAATTCCTAGTTTGCCTATTGTATTGAATATTGGTCAGAGTGTGATTGTTAATTGTACTGCTGTAAATAGTTCAAGTTATTCTTTAACTAATAAACAAACTCCTTTAGTTGGATTATTATATGCAGATTCTATTACTTCAAATAGGCTTGCTGGAAATGTTGAGAGTTATGGAAATACAAGTACTGGAATTATTGTTTCAGAGCCTTACATTCCAAGTCAAAATGTATATGATTTGAGGCAAGGTTTAGTTGCATATTATCCATTTGATGGAAATACTTCTGACTTAAGTGGAAATGGAAATGAGGGTATTAATAATGGTGCTACTTATACTGCATCTGGAAAAGTAGGTGGAGCGTATACTTTTGATGGAAGTAATGATTATATTCATTTATCTGACACCAGTTTTATTCTTAATAAACTTTCAAACTATACTATTTCTGCTTGGATTAATGATAATAAAAATGATTATGGTGATTATAATGTATTTAGTGAAACTGACGGAACTGGTCCAAAAATTATGCTGAATAGCAGATCAAATCAATTATTTTTTGGAGTTAATGGAGATGATACTTGGTGGAGAGAACATTATTCTGGTGTTGAGATGTTTTCAGGATGGCATTTATTAACTATAACTGTATCTGACAATAGTGTTTTAAATTTTTATACTGATGGAAATCTAGATGGTGTGGTTAATGATGATTTTCATAATTCAGTATATACAATCACTACTACTGACGTTGGATATTCTCCAACAATAAATTATGCTCCTTTTTCCGGTTTTATCGACGAAGTTTCAATTTGGAATCGTACATTGAATTTAACTGAAGTTTCTCAATTATATAATGAAAGTAGTGGTTTAAGTTTATCTTTATCAGGTGCTAAAGCTCCTGATTGTGCAACTGGGCAAACTAATTGTAGTGGGACTAATTATTTAACTTGTTCAAATGGAAATTGGGTTAATAATGGAAATGTAACTGGACAATGTGCTTATGCTCCTCCTGGAAATGTAACTCAACTTCGACAAGGTTTAGTTGCATATTATCCTCTAAATGGAAATACTTCAGACATGAGTGGGCATGGATATAATGGAGTTAGTAGTGGTGCAACTTATACACCTACTGGAAAAGTAAGTGGTGCATATGATTTTAGTGGTAATGGAGGAATAAATGTAAATAATGGCCTTATAACTGCTGCTAATGCTAACTTTACAACTTCAGTTTGGGTTAATCCATCATTTAATTCCTATTCAGGGGATACTACAATTCTTACAAATCAAGATGATAATGGAAATGGAAATAACGGATTTGTTTTAGCATATAGAAATGATGCTTGGAATGCATTTTACGGTGCAGCTTGGTCAGGTTGGCAAGGTGTTGATACGTGTACTATGCAACTACCTTCTAATACATGGAGTATGGTTTCATTTTCTAAGAATAATAATAATTTATCTATTTATTTGAATGGCATTAATTTTTGTTCTTCAATTTTAACTTCGACTTATGGAAATGTAGTTTCAAATTTTGCATTGGGAAAATATCCTACTCAGGATATAAGATTTTTTACAGGAAAGATTGATGAAGTTTCAATTTGGAATAGATCT
The DNA here is from genome assembly GCA_964557345.1 of uncultured Methanosarcinales archaeon. Classification (GTDB taxonomy): domain Archaea; phylum Nanobdellota; class Nanobdellia; order Woesearchaeales; family DATGWN01; genus CAZKZU01. The sequence continues at coordinate 235 of CAZKZU010000113.1, read as the reverse complement.
TTAAATTCAACAGAAGTAGCTCAAATGTATAATGGTAGTAATGGATTTAATCTAGTTCAATAAACATTTTATTTCTCAAATAATTTTGTTTAACTAGACCTTATCGTATCAACAATCTATTTAAAGGGTTAATATTTACGTTTAGTTATGATTTATGATTGGACTTTACTTTTATATGTATTTGTAAGTGTTTTAGTTGTAAGTTTAGTTTCTGCATTAGGAATTCTTGCATTTT
>CAZKZU010000112.1:0-2357 GCA_964557345.1 uncultured Methanosarcinales archaeon | reverse complement strand
TTACTCTTTAACCTTTACCGGTTCTTCTTTAAATTCAACATCCATAGTCAAAAATACAACGCCAACTTTTTCTATTTTCTCACCAGAGGTAGATGCAATATCAAGAACTTCTCCGCCAGCTAAAGTTTCACTTAATTTAACGTCCCCTCGTAAGGAAGAAAGTTCGTCAGAAGAAACAAAACTAATATTTTCAATTTTAGCAGTTCCAGTAACATCAGCTTTTACCATCAAAATTTGAGCTTTAACCGAATCATCACAACATACAATAACATCAATCTTAGTATTAAGAGATTTATTTTTCTCAGATTTAAATCTACGTAATTCAGTAGTCATTTTAAGTGCAAGTTCAGCTGCTTCTTTCTCAGCAATTGTCAATTCAACATCAAACAATTCAGGCCATTTTGCAGTCGAGATACTTTCAACTTCGCCGAAATTTCTAAAGAAATATTGCCATACTGCTTCTGTTACGAAAGGAGTAATTGGTTGGAATAATTGTAATAAAGTTTTCAAACTATAATACAAAGTATATTGTCCGCTTTTCTTAGCATCTTCACCATAAATTTCAGGCTTATACAATCTATCCTTTACAATCTCTAAATAATTATCACAGAAAACATTCCAGAAAAATTGATCGCATAAAAATTTAGCTTTATCAAATTCATAACTTTCAAAATATTCAGTTGCTTTTACAACTAAACCATCAACTTCATTTAACATCCATTTATCAACAACTGTTAATTCTGGCACAACATTTTTGTCAAATACCGATGGATTCAAAAAGAAACTTGCAAACTTAAAAGAATTCCACATTTTTTGAGTGATTTTCTTTCCAGCAACTAAATCTTTTTCTTGATAATCTAAATCTTCACCAAGCTTACATCCAGCAGCCCAGAATCGAAGAGAATCAGCACCATATGATTTTAAAACAGTATGAGGATCAATAACATTTCCTTTAGATTTACTCATCTTCTCGCCACCAAGAGTTACAAATCCAGAAACCGAAATATTTTTCCAAGGAATCTCATCGTCAGAAAGCAAAGATCTAGTAATAGTATAAAAAGCCCAAGTTCTAATAATATCATGTGCTTGTGGTCTTAGTGAAAAAGGAACTTTTACTTTATTATTAAGTAATGAAGATGAAAGTTGAGGACTTAATGAAGAAGTAGCCCAAGTATCAAGTACTTTTGTTTCAGGTTTAGCCATTACATTTCCAGAACAATCAGGACAAATTTTAACAACTTGAATTGGATCAACTGGAAGCTCATCAACAGATGGATAAATTATTTTCTTGCAACTAGGACATTCCCATGCAGGAATCGGTATACCGAAATGTCTGTCTCGAGAAATATTCCAATCCCTATCAAGACCATTAACCCAATTCTCATATCTTTTAATCATAAACTCAGGATACCATTTAACTTTTCTACCTTGTTCAATTAATTTATCTTTTTTATCAAGAACTTTAATAAACCATTGTTCAGTTGGCAAAAATTCAATTTCAGTTCCACATTTATCATGAACATTAACTACATGATTAATTGATTTCTGTTCAACTATTAATCCTGCATTTTGTAAATCTTCTAAAACTAATTTTCTAGTAGCCTTAACTCGATGACCAGCATATTTTCCGTCCTTCATTCTACCAGCTTCATCAATAATAACATGTGCTTTTAGATTATGTCTTTTAATAGCATCAGCATCAAATTTGTCTCCATAAGAACAAATCATAAGTACACCAGTACCTTTTCCAATTTCTGCAGACTTATCAAAAATAATTGGAACCTCAACGTCAAATAATGGAGTCTTTGCTTTTTTTCCAACTAAATGTTTATATCTATCATCATCAGGATTTACAAAAACAGCAACACACGCAGGTAAGAGCTCTGGTCTAGTTGTTGCAATATGAAGCTCTTCTCCGTCAACAGTAAACTTAAGTGTAGAAAATAAACTTGGATGTTCTTTATCTTCAAGTTCAGCTTGTGCAATTGCAGTTTGACAATCAACACACCACATTGAAGGGAATTCTTTTTTATAAACTTCCCCTCTTTTTGCTAACTCAACAAAAGATGCTTGAGATAATTTTTGTGAATTTTGATCAACAGTAGAATAACATAAATCATAATCAGCAGAAACTCCTAATCTTTTCCAATCATCAACAAATGCTGGCGTAATTTCAACCAAAGTTTTCTGACATAACTTAATAAAATCAGTTCTAGACATACTTTTACTTCGAACATTATTTAATTTCTCAACAAGTCTTTCGGTTGGAAGACCATTATCATCAGTTCCAAACGGATAAAACACAATTCCAGTAGCGCGTTTGTATCGAGCAATAAAATCTTGCTGTGCATAAGAAT
>CAZKZU010000111.1:0-2368 GCA_964557345.1 uncultured Methanosarcinales archaeon | reverse complement strand
CGACTAGGCATTTAGGAATTTCTTCAGTAATAGGTTTCATTCTTGTTGCTAATCCTCCTGCAACAATTACTATTTTTGGTTTTTTTCCTTTTGCCATATTCATTTTTACTTTCTCTCTTCGTAAATCCATTTATTTTCTTTAAGCCAACCTAACGTTTTCAATACTGATTGTTCAATAGTTAATGTTGGTTTCCAACCTAAAGATTTCATTTTTTTGACATCTAAAAGTATAAATGGTGAATCTCCTACCCAGCCTCTTTCTCCGCCGCTATAAATTAATTTTACATTTTTTAGTTTTAAGTCATTAATAATAATCTCAACAATTCTATTCACTTCAATAAATTCTTCAGTTCCAAGGTTAACTATAGTTATTTTTTCTTTCGAATTCTTTATTGCAGTAAAAATTGCATCAACACAATCATTAATGTACAAATAGGATTTTCTTTGTTTTCCATTTCCTAGTATGTGTAATTCTTTTGGATTTTCTAAAAGTTTTTTATAAAAATCAAAAACGCACCCATGAGTATATCTTTCTCCCATTAACGATACAAATCTGAATATATATCCATTAAAATTATATCCTGTACAATATGCTTGTATTAAACCTTCACAATATGCTTTACTTGCTGCATACATTGATGTTTGTATTGGGAAACTATAATTTTCAGGAGTTGGGAAAACATTTGGTTCTCCATAAACGCTTCCAGTGGATGCGAATGCAATGTTTTTTACATTATTAGCTCTCATGGCTTCTAAAACATTACTTGTAGCAATACTATTTTGTTCTAAACATTTTGTTGGATTAGCTAAATTATCTTTAATATCTGCGTTTGCAGCCATATGAAAAACAAAATCTACGCCTTTCATACTATCATTTAATTTTTTAGTGTCCAATAAATCGGCTTTAATTAAAGTTATTTTTTTAATATTTTTATCAAGAAATTTAAGATTACCTGTTGATAAATTATCATAAACTATTACACTGTGTCCATCCAATATAAGTCTGTCTACAATTGTGCTTCCAACAAACCCTGCTCCGCCAGTAACTAAACATTTCATATTTTTATTCCTCATATTATGCTCAAACTATTATAATTAAATTATAATAATACTTCTGACAAATTATTATTCTTTCATAAAAAATCTTCTTAATCCATATATCTCTCCAAGTCCATATCCAAAATGTAAAATTAAAAATATTTTGAATACTTCTAGAGTATATTTAATTTTGTTATTCTTAATACATAAAAAAAGAGAATATGCTAAAATAATTGGGAAATACATAATTGGTAATAAGAAAAAGCCACTTACAAAAAACAATGTGCTTGAAAGCATTCCAAATATGAATATTAGTGGTAAGAAATAAACAGGACTATTATGTTTAAAATAATTTTTTATAAAATGCATCCTTACATCTCCATAAAGAATCATATTTTTCCATAATTTCTGCGGTGTTGCACGCATTTTGTGCCATACAAAAGAATCTTTTATTCCTAAAAGCAAGTATCCTTTTTGCTTTAATTTCAATCCCATTTCCCAATCATCGCCAAGATTCTTTTTATGCTCTGTGAATAGTCCTGCCTCAAATAAGCAATCTTTTTTATATATGACATTTGTACAAGATAAGCTAAATTGAAGCTTATTTTCCTTTAAGGGTTTGGCCTGAATGCTTCCTAATGATCCAATCCAGGAATTGAATGCGATTCCAATAGCTTTTAAGAATTCAGTGCCTTGTTCTGGAGGTATATTTGCGCCTCCAACTCCTACAATTTTATTATTTTTAGCATTATATTTTTCAAGATTTGCAGTCAAATTAGCAATCCAATTTTTAGGAACAATGCAATCTGCATCTGTAAATGCGACGTAATTGTATTTTGAATTTTTAATGCCTTCATTTCTGCTTTTTGTTTGCGAGCAGTCTTTTCGCACCAAAAGCCGAACCTGCTTATTTTTCTTTATAAAACTTTTAACGATTATTCCAGTCTTGTCTTTTGAATTTCCGTCTACTATAATAATTTCATACTTGTCTTTATACTGCTGGGCAAGTAAAGATTGAATACAATCCGCTATGTTTTTTTCTTCATTAAATGTTATTACTATAACTGATACTCTCATAAAATTAGTCCTCTATTTCATAATCGCTAAATAAAATTATTTTACTTCAATCTTCAGCAAGTACCTTATCCCAATTAACTTTCCAAGTCAATATTCTATCTCCAAGTACAGTGGTTACGTCATCAAATTGTGTAAAGTATTCTCCACCATTATTCAAATAAAACAATTGAGTAAACACACTTTGTGCGACATCAGGTGATGCGATAATTGCTTCAGTTCCACTAAATGCAACTGAAAATTGTTCTTTTGCATC
>CAZKZU010000110.1:0-2442 GCA_964557345.1 uncultured Methanosarcinales archaeon | reverse complement strand
TAAGATTACTAATACTAATTCCTTTCCTCTCCAAGATCTCAATAAGATCTTTTGTTGTGATTTCTTTCAATGTTAACAAGAGGCATTTCGTGAATTTCCTTTATAAATATTACTATTTGTAAGAAAAAGATATTTATGTAAGAAAAAAGACTAATTAAATGTAAGATAACTAAGTATTTGTAGTATAAATAGACATAATTTGTAAGAATAAAGAATATTTGTAAGAGAAGTAAAAAATATTTGTAGGAAAAATGAATAAACATACTATTAAAGTAGATTAATGTAAGAAAAAATAAACATAAGTAAGAAAACAGATAAGATAAATGTAAGAAATAAATATAATTGTAAGAAAAACAATATAAATAAATTAGGACAAAATATAAGGAGAGTAAAACTAAGTATCGCAACCTTGTAATTTGTATCCACCTAAAACTGCAAGTGTTGCGTTCCAAGCGACATAAGGCATAGAGACATTACTTAATAATTGAACTACACCAATCTCTATAGTATAATTACCAGGAGGCGCAGTCACAATTCCGCTAAGTTCTCCCGTATAAACATCTAAAGTAAGAAAACCGCCACAAGACATATTTTCTAAGGCAGGAGGAAGAACCATAAAATAAAGGGGTTTTGCATTATTCGTACCTGTAGCTAAAATTAACTGATAAAAATTAAAACCTCTGTACGTATAAAAAGCAGTGCCAAATCGTATAGAGGAATCATTATTTAATGGAACGAAAGGTAATTTTGAATTATCGCCATTAGTCACATTTATCCTGAATTTTCTAATACATTTTGCATCCATATCATTAGAATCAATTCCTTCTAAAAGAACATCGTGAGGACCAATAGAAGGAACTAAGTTACCAGGATAAATTATTCCTAAATCACCATTAATTTTAAAGGTATCAGCATATAATGTATAATAATCAAATTCAGGACCGCAATAGGAAGAAACATTCCAATACCACTGAGATGCATTGTGCACAATATTATACTTTTGATTTTCAGCTTCGAGAGTATACGTATTTTCAGCTGCAATAGGAATCGAAGGCATAATAGAATAATAAGGGTTTGTTGCACTTTGCCAATCAAAGGTATAAGCACTAAAAAACGTAGAATACGCATCCACCTCAGCAAAGCGAGGGATAGAGGATTTTTTCGCTAATAAAAGATAAACTCTTGAATTTTCATCAATTATAGTTGAATATTGAAAACCATAGTCTTCAGTTAACTGATTTATTACTGCAATAGGAAAGGAATTTTTTTTAAAGCCAATATCATGAGTTCCAATAGGAGTGGCATTCATCATTTCAGAAATTAAAATTCTATTTACATTTACAAAAAACTTTAGATCATTATATACTTCGTAAGTATTTTCTAATTTTGTAAACTGAGAATCAGCACCACTGGTACCAATAGCTACATTTAGAGAATACTTTACACGAACTTTATTCTGACCTAGAAAACTAACTTCAGCTGTTGAAGAATTAAAGGTAACTGAATTACCTTGATCCAAAATAAACTTAAAACCATCCAGGCAATAAGGCATATTTCTATCAATCATAATTGCTAATTGAGCCGCAAGTTCTTCATCTGACGGCGAAAAGTCATTACCAGTCTTATTAATTCCATTGTAAACATAATACATCGGAACATTAATTGCACCATATTGATAATATAGAGGATAAACAACGTCACCATAAGGAGAAATATTAGTAGGAGCATCCCGTATCACCCTTAACCAAGATTGACCTCCTTGTAAAGTCAAAGTCTCTATTGATTCATCAGTAGTTTTCTCTAAGCAACTTTGAATATAATTCTCAACTACACTTTTTTCACCTTTAAGAGCAGTTGCTTCTTGAATGTTTTCAGCAGATACAACAACATTTGCTTTTGAAACAAAGTAATATATCACAACGAAGGCAAATAATATAAACATACCTAGAAATATAAATAAAGCTACTTGAGATTTTTTAGTAATCTTACTAGTTAGCAACTTAGTTGCTTTGTCACATGAAAATGTTTTAATAAGCCCCACCTTCTATAACCATAATATTTCTTTTTTATAAATATATGGAATTTGTTGGAGTAAGTATATATAATATAGGGACCTACAAGTTTAAATGAATAAAAACTCAATGAGTCAAACACCTGTTATGTTAACTCAACAGTAAGAAATAAAAAAAGTCAGATTTATATAGTATTAGAGAAATAAGTATTAATAATTAAAGCGAGATCACACATAAACACTCAAAATGGATCAACAACCAAATTTTACAAATTCGACACCTGAGCAAATTGCTAATCAGCATATGCTTAATATTAAGTCTAGTAAAAATATGCCTTCAGGACCTGATCCAGGACTTATTGAAGAAATTTCATCAGTTGATCGAAGACTTAAACTTCTTGAAAATACTTTAAGTAATATGAGAAGTAAGT
>CAZKZU010000109.1:0-2465 GCA_964557345.1 uncultured Methanosarcinales archaeon | reverse complement strand
CAACATTGTTTGTTGTTCCAGGATAAGGTGTTCCATATCCATTATTATTTACAGTAACATTATACGTCGGAGAAGCATTAGCAGCATAAACTGCATAAATAGAATTACTTCCTTTTAGGCCATCAATCGCAACATTCGTAGACATCAAAGACGTTACAGCAATATCATTTGTTACAACACTCACAAGTCCAGTATTATCTGTCGTTGTCAAAACATAATAATCAATATAGTTTCCGGTGTTTGCATTAAGCGCAACATTAGTATTAATGTCATAATCACAAATTGTATTTCCTTCAAAATTATTTGTTCCATTTCCAGTTTTTGAAGAAACGAGACGATTAAATTGAGGATTTACATCAACAGTTCCGTAAACGGTTCCACTTGGGCAACTTACAATTCCTGGAAGATTAACATATCCGGAATCATTTGCAATTACATCTCGAATATTTACTTGTTTATCAAAAGCTACTCCACTAGGTGTCCAATTACTTGCACAATTAATTTTTGCGGTGTAATGACGTGTGGAGTCTTGAGAGTCATTAAAAACAAACCTTAATCGATTAGTACTAGAAACGCTTGTTGCAGTAGTATCTATTGCAGATAATTTAGAGGAATATAAAGTTTCACTATCCAGAGGCCTTACGTCATAAAAAAGATCATTTATATAAGGTGATGTGTGTATTTTTAACCATTTATTATTAGGATTATCCGGAGCATCAGACCAAAATGCATCTAAACCATCAGGACCCATTTCTTGAGATCCATCCGAATGTTGCATATGCATATGTGTTCCACCAACTCCTGATTGAGCTAAACTTCTAACTTCTAAATCTTCACCCATTAATTTATTCGGTATCAATAAACTTCCAGCTAGAGCTCCAATTCCTAACCACTTCTTAATATTTTTTAATATCATTTTATTATGTTACTACTAGCCAATTACACTATATAAAGCTTACTAAATCTCCTAAAGGTTATTCAATATAACAGATAGAATCGTTAATTTAACTAATTTACTAATTCTGCCTCAACATCGTAATATTATCTTTTAAACCATAGATAAAGTAACCTTTCCAAGAACTAAATTGACTTGAAGTAGGAACTGTATCCCAAGTTCCATCAGGATAATCCTCATCAACAAGCCAATAATAAATAATGCTATTTAAACCAGAGCCACCAATCCAATTATTCGGAGATTTCCATGCATCAGTTATATTCAACTCCACTCCACTCGCATTCCTAAACACCAAATTACTCCATCTATAACTCTCATTTAAAGCACTGCCACCAACACCCGGCAAAGTTAAATTTCCAGCTTCATTTGCTTTAACCCAGTAGCCCTTACCTTTTGTAAGAGCAGTATCTCCGCCGCTTTTTCCAACAAAAGCATATTTCTTAGAATTAGAATTAGCAGAAGTAGAGGTCAAATATGAAATTTGTCTTTGCAACTTTCCACTCTTTGAAGAATTATTCAAATCACTAGAATTTCCACTTAAATTAGTAAACATAATATCTGCAAGACCAGTATCAACATCACTTGAATATCCAATTAAATTCCATCCTACGCTAAGACTAATATTCTTATCCCCACTCACATTTGATTCCATTTCAAGTGAAACCATATTCCAACCCTTACTCATTGAAACATTGCTTGTGCTTCGAACGAATTTTCCAACAGAATAATTTCCATTTCCAAAATTTGAAACATTAAATACAATCACTCCATTATTAAGTGAAGTAAAGTTATAACAATCCGTACAAGCAACGCCACCTTTTCCAATTTTTCTTAATATACTTGGATATTCTCCGCCATAACCGGTATTTCTAAGAGTAATATTTGCAGTTGTGTTCAATTCAGAGATTTCAGTAGCATTAACATAAACACTACCTTGGCTAATAGAAATTGTACTTCGTGGACCGCAAGAAACAGAATTAGTAGTCCAAGTTACAGTTCCTGAAGAATAAACCGAATAAACATTATAAGTCCCGTCAGGAGAACTACTATCCCTAACATTATTCCATCTATAAGATCCAATAGGAAATCTATCTTGATAGATTATCCATTGATTAATATTATAACTATTGGTAAAATCTGGATCACTTTCTAAATAATATCCGCCAGCACCATCAGACAACCAATTACCATTTACACTAGGACCAGAATCACCTGTAGCAGCATAAGTTGTTGTTGCTACGCAAGAAGTATTTTCAATTGAATCCCCATAGAAAATTAAATCTCCAGTCGTAGTTAAATCTGTTTTACTCCATTTAATTTCTCCAAAAGAGTTATTATAAATTAAAGTATTCTTAGAAGCAATTCCAGAATTATCAAAAATAGTATTATTTGCAATATTTCCTTCAATTCTTAAATTAATAAAAGTATTATTCGCAGGTTTAATTCCCCAATCTGTTAATTTTATTACATCAATAGTATTCGAACCAAATGCCGATAAATTATTATTTAA
>CAZKZU010000108.1:0-2664 GCA_964557345.1 uncultured Methanosarcinales archaeon | reverse complement strand
GTGGATGCCCCGAAGCCTTTAGCTAGGGGTAGCCCACTTTTTATTTTTCTCACTTGATTATATTATTCTTATTATTCTTATTATTTTTATTATTTTTACATGATATTTTTTTTACTGTTACTTCATTATTTACTATTATTTTAAATGACGCAAGTGTCATCACTTTAAAGTAGATTTGTTTTCTTAGATTTCCCGAATACCACAACCTTTAAAAACATCAATCACAAAAGACAACTTAAAAAAGAGGTTATTATATGGACAAATCAAAACAATTAATTCTCTGGTTCGACCAGGTAGGGATAGAAGACGTTCCTTTAGTAGGCGGAAAAAACGCAAGCTTAGGTGAAATGTATAGAAATTTAACTCAAAAAGGAGTAAGAATTCCTAATGGCTTTGCAGTTACTGCGTACGCTTATAGATATTTACTAGAAAAAACAAATACTAAAATAAAAATTCAAGAAATTTTATCTGATTTAAACACATCTGATATGGCAAACCTTTCAGAACGTGGTCATAAAGTTAGAGAACTTATTAGAAGTTTAGAATTCCCTGAAGATCTTAAATTTCAAATTATTGAAGCATACAAACATCTTCAAATACAATATGGTGAAGGTGTAGATGTTGCTGTAAGAAGTTCAGCTACAGCCGAAGATTTACCTGATGCAAGTTTTGCAGGTCAACAAGAGACTTTTCTAAATGTCCATGGTTATGAAGAAGTCATCGAAGCTTGTAAAAAGTGTTTCGCCTCTTTATTCACAAATAGAGCAATTTCTTATAGAGTAGATAAAAACTTTGATCATTTCTCAATTGCATTAAGTATCGCTGTACAAAAAATGGTACGAAGTGATATGGCATGTAGCGGAGTAATGTTTACAATTGATACTGAAAGTGGATTTAAAGATGCAATCTTTGTGACTGGTTCATATGGTCTTGGAGAAAATGTAGTTTTAGGTGCTGTAAATCCAGATGAATTTTATGTATTCAAACCAACTTTAAGACAAGGTAAAAAACCAATTATTATGAAAAAAGTTGGAGAAAAAGCCATTAAAATGGTTTATGCAACAGACTCAAAACATCCAACTAAAAACGTAAGTGTTGCACCAGAAGATCAGAAAAGATTCTGTTTAACTGATGAAGAAGTTTTAGAATTAGCAAGAATGGGTCAAATTATTGAAGATCATTATTCTGAAAAAGCAGGTCATTTCAAACCAATGGATACTGAATGGGCAAAAGATGGACAAACAAACAAAATATTTATTGTTCAAGCTAGACCAGAAACAGTTCAATCAAGAAAAAATAACAATACTCTTAGAGAATATATCTTAAAGAAAAAAGGAAAACAAGTTATTGTTGGTAAATCTGTTGGAGCTTTAATTGGCTGTGGTAATGCGAATATTATCAAGGATTCTCATAACATTGGAAAATTCAAAAAAGGAGAAGTTCTTGTAACAGACATGACTGATCCAGATTGGGAACCAATCATGAAAATCGCATCCGCTATTGTTACAAACAGAGGAGGAAGAACTTGTCATGCTGCAATTATCAGTAGAGAACTAGGTATTCCTTGTGTTGTTGGAACAAATAATGGAACTGAAGTAATTCAACAAGGTCAAGAAGTTACAGTTGATTGTTCATCTGGAGCTGAAGGAGTTGTATATGACGGAAGATTAGAATTTAATATTAAAGAAACTAATCTAGATAGTATTCCTCATACAAAAACTAAAATCATGATGAATTTAGCTGATCCTGATCAAGCGTTTGAACAAAGCTTCATTCCAAACTCAGGTGTTGGACTTGCAAGAGAAGAATTTATTATCAACTCTTACATTAAAATCCATCCACAAGCATTAATGTATTTTGACAAAGTAACTGATGAAGAGACAAGAAAACAAATTGAAACAATTACTGCAGGTTATAAAAGTAAAGTTGATTTCTTCGTTGAGAAATTAGCAGAAGGTGTTGGTATGCTTGCAGCTGCATTCTATCCAAAACCAGTAATTTTGAGATTCTCAGATTTCAAATCAAATGAATATGCAAATTTAATTGGTGGAAAATACTTTGAGCCAAAAGAAGACAACCCGATGATTGGTTGGAGAGGCGCATCAAGATATTATTCTCCAAGATATAAAGAAGCATTTGGTCTTGAATGTAAAGCAGTCTTAAAAGTTCGTGAAGAAATGGGTCTAACAAATTTACAAGTAATGATTCCATTCCCAAGAACAGTAAAAGAAGTTCAAAACGTAGTTGATACTATGGCTGAATTCGGTCTTAAACAAGGAGAAAATGGTCTAAAAGTAATTGGTATGTGTGAAATTCCCGCAAACGTTATTTTAGCAGATGACTTCCTTGAAATATTAGATGGATTTAGTATTGGTTCAAACGATTTAACTCAATTACTACTTGGAGTTGACCGAGATTCAGAATTAGTTGCTCATGTATATGATGAGAGAAACGAAGCAGTAAAAAGATTTGTAAAATGGGTTATTCAATCCTCAAAAGCCAAAAAGAAATATATTGGAATTTGTGGACAAGCACCATCAGATTACATGGACTTTGCTGAATTCGTGGTTGAATGTGGAATTGAATCAATTTCATTAAACCCTGATACTGTAATTAAAACAACTCTTGCAGTAGCACAATTAGAAGCTAAACTAGGAAGATAAA
>CAZKZU010000107.1:0-2773 GCA_964557345.1 uncultured Methanosarcinales archaeon | reverse complement strand
GGCTCATTCTCTGTCAATTAAATTTTGAAATAGTTTATTTATAAATAGCCCCTTCCATTTTTAGCTTATTAACTATCGCAATAACTGCTTCATTTCTAAGTTTACTGCTATCAATGAATTGTATTTTTAGTCCTGCTTTTTTAGCATTTTCAATATCCATCAAATAATCATCCCCTACGTGTAAAATTTCGCTAGGCATCACTTGAAGTTCATTTGCAATTTGAGCATATAATTTAGGGGTTTTACCTGGAATATTAAAATTATCAAGAGATGAATAAATTTTATAAAATAGTTTTTTATGTTTCCCTAATTCTATATTAATAAATTCTTTAGTTGTAGACGTAATAATTATTATTTTAACTCTATTATTAATATTTTTTAACTTTTTTATTAATTCTAGCATATCTTGGAATACTTTCGGTTTATGTTTTAATTTTCGTTGTATATAATTAAAATTATATTTTTTACCGGTAGAATTAATATTCAGTTCATCTAACCAATATTTAACTGAATAATATCGAGAATCATATTTGCCAAATGATGCAAACTTTGTTTGTAATTCTTTTTTAGCTTCCTCTTTACTAATTACTTTACTTTCAGAATACATAAGTGGAAGCAATTCTTGCCAAAATTCATCAGAATAAGAAGAATCTGATAATGTCCCCTGTAGATCAAAACTTATTATTTTTATCATTTTAGTGTTTTTCCTTTTCGATATATTTCATCTTTTTATTGGTTATCTATCATTATTTGTTTTTTATTTTGACAAGTGAAAATATATCATACTTTGGCAATTCTTCTCTTCCTTTCAAATATAAAAGTTCAACTACATAACAACATCCAACTACCTTTGCTCCGCTTTTTTCAATAAGTTTAATTGCTGCCATTGTTGCACCTGCTCCAGCAAGAATATCGTAAACAACAAGTACTCTGTCCTTTTTTTCAAAAATTTCTTTTTTAATTTGGTATTCTCCAAATCCATATTCTTTTTCAAACTTTTCTACTTCAATTTCCCCAGGAATTAAATTTGGCTTTCTAATAAGACAAAGCGGAAGTTTCATTTTATAAGCTAGAACTGATCCAATCGTAAATCCTTTAGCTTCTATTGCAGCAATTTTGGTAATTCTATCCATTCCGTTGAAATTAAAATAATGTTGAATATCTCTAATTGCGTTAGAGAATGCAGTCGGATTTTCAAGTAGAGGAGTAAAATCCCAATATGTAATTCCGTCTTTTGGAAAGTTATTGTGTGACTCAATAAATTCAGTATATTTTTTCATTTCTCCTCCCTCATCCATTTTTTCAATCCTCGTCAATTAATATTGCTCTAGTAGGAGCTCCATCAATACCTATTATTTTAATTGGCAAACAAATCAATTGATATTCTTTAGGTTTAGCCTCTATTAATCTAAGATTATCTATTACTACAATGTCTTTCTCTAATAAAATTCTATGGATATCGCATTTTCCATCTCGTTCAAAAGATTGATAATCATATCCGAGTGTTTGGACTCCAATCCCAACTAAGTATTTCGCAGCACTTTCATCCATTGCGATATGATTTGGGTTAAACGCAATCATAGGGTCGTATGAATTTTTAGTCTTCATCAAAATTTTCTGCTGTGTTATTTTAATTTTCTCAAGATCTTTTGCAGTAATTATATCGTCAATATGGGTTAAGTCAATAACTTGGCATCTTCCAATAAGTCTATCAAATGGAACTTGATCAGATGTCCATTTGTTATTAAACAAATAAAAAGGGGCATCAATGTGCGTTCCTGCATGTGATCCAAAATTTAGCCATGTAAAATTAACTGGATCTTTTGGTATTCGTGCAAGTGCTTCAAGTTTAGGTTGTGCATCATATTTCCAAACAACAGTTTTCTCATCCAAATTCATTGATATATCGATTATTTTTTTTGTGTCTATGTACATTTTAATCCTCCTCCAATTTAATTCTTAGTTATCAATTTGTCAATTGTATTTCGCCATTTCTTTTGCCGGCCCAGGCATATTTTAGCAGTTTGAACTAATATTTCTGCTCGAGATTGTTTATATTCTTCAATTAGCTTTTCATATCCAATAGTCTTTTTTATTAGCAATTCATTTTTTTCAGTTCCACTAAAAAAATCCAAATGATTTTCTTTTGGCATTGGAGACCAAATTGGACCATACATATCTGCTAATTGCCATAAGTATTCATAATAAGGTCCTTTTCCGTATAGCGATTCTTCTAGACATAAAATATATTGTCTGATTATGTGTTGTTCTGATACAAATTCTCTAACTGAATTGATCTCAAAATTATTTTTATATGATTGCAAGATATTTTGCTTAAATATTGATTGTTGAATATCTTCTATTAATTTTGAGGCGCATGAAGATTTTATTTTTCTTGATTTTTCTTTAAATCCGTTATATATTTCATCGAGGTTAATTTTTTTAAATTGAGCTCCGTTCATATAGTAATAATAACCTATTAAATCCAATCTGTTTTCAAAGGGATATGCTCCAGCAATAAAACTTTCTTTAAATGAATCTTGATCAAACAGAGAAAATTGAACTTTTTGAAAATCTCTGCTTTTACTAGTATATATAAAATACGATATTATTTTGAAATCCATTTTCTCTGAAAAATATTTAAAATATGTATTCGCATTTTGAAGTGTTTTTCCAGAATCCACGTATTCGTCAAAATATAAAAAAGGCACACCTAAGTATTTTGCAATTTCAGTTTCTTTTAGTTTTTGAGAAATATCTTTTTGAAGTGGGT
>CAZKZU010000106.1:0-2778 GCA_964557345.1 uncultured Methanosarcinales archaeon | reverse complement strand
TACTTTCTTTTTCAATAATGAGAATTTTTCTAGGTAAACTTTGCGTACTTGGTTTTGTTACTATTTTTAGATTTTCCATATTTATCGTACGATTGAAATGTTATTATACTTATAAATTTAGGTTGGGTTATTATTAATCTATTTTTTTAAATTAGTCTATAAATAGTCTATTTTGTGCAACGTTGATAGCACGATTAAGTGGTTTTAGTAACTTTTTTCTTTTTTCTTCAAATTTTATATTGTATTTTTCTATTAAATCAAGATATGTTATGCAAAGTGGTAAACTTGTAAGGTATCCAGTTAGGCCTCCAATGTAGGTAGTTCCAAGCGTAGTTAGTACATTCGGATTTACTTGGTATGCGAGAAATTTTTCTATGAGTTTAGCACTTGTTGTGCTAATTATTCCTGTGTCCATATTATTGCCTAGAAATATCCCTGCAGCAGTTCCTGCTATGATACTTGTTGTAGTAATTATTGTTTCAATTATTTGGTTTGTTGAATTTTTGAAAGGGTAATTATAATTTATTGCATAGATAGTTCCTGCATATAGTAGATCTATTTGTTCCGGTTTAGCATCTAGTTGAATTATTTGTTCTAGGCCTGAGGGAGTATTTTTTGATTTAAAATCTTCTGCAATTGCAAGTGCTAGTTTAGAATATACAATTCCGATTTTTTCTGATTCAGAAGTTAGTGGTGCACTATTTATGTCGTATAGAAATATGTTTGGTGCTTTGAACTCATAAGTGATATTTAGTTTCTCTAAAGCATTCATTTTAAGTAAACCTTCCTTCTTTTAAAATTTGATTTATTCTATGTTGGTAATATTGTCTTTGTTCATATTTATCTGGGTCTAGTATATTACGTTTATTCATTACAGATAATCGAAGT
Source organism: uncultured Methanosarcinales archaeon (assembly GCA_964557345.1). Classification (GTDB taxonomy): domain Archaea; phylum Nanobdellota; class Nanobdellia; order Woesearchaeales; family DATGWN01; genus CAZKZU01. Next base: position 1,890 of record CAZKZU010000106.1, on the reverse strand, counting down.
ACTAATTTAGATAGGAATGCTTCTGTAGCAATTGAGTGTAAATACTTACCATAACCTTCATTAGATCTTATTTTAAATTCTTCATCGTGATTTGCTCTTATTTTAATATATTGATCAATTTGTTGATGAAATTGAGGTAGTTCAAATTTAAAATTTGCATCCGAGAAATAATATGCTAATTCATCAACTTCATATTCTATTCCTGCCATTGCATAATCTACTAAATAACCGTTAACAAAGTTTTCTTTTTTAATATCTCCATGAGTTACACATTTTGCGGCTGTTTGAATGTGACGATATGTATTTATTATCGATGTAATTAAATTTGAATCTATTCCTGTACTCATGAAATCTATTAGTCCTTGTCCGTCTTTATTTTTATGGGGTTCTTTTAATTCTTTACTATGTGAAACACCATGAACTCCTTTATCAATCATTGGCGAAAAATCTGATAAATATTTTGTTGCATTTTTATGAAATATTGACATAATATACAATACTTCTTCGTGTGATAAAGTTTTTTCAGAAGGGTTCTTTTGATATTTTACATTTTCTAAAATAAGAACTCCTACATCTTCGATAGTTGAGTAGGTTTTTATTTGAGGTCTAAATGTTATAAAATTACCTAAATCTAAATTATATATTTTATATTCTTGATCTAATCTTTTTGAATCATCTAGTTTAAAAAATAATGGTCCTATTGTGAAACTTGCAGAACTTGTGTACCCATCTTTTGCAATTGTTAATAAGTTATTCTTAACTAATTCAATATTTGTTCTTAATCCTTCTTCCATAAGATCAATATGTTTTTGCGATAATTTTGTTTGTGCAACAATTTGATTCATTAACGCACATATGCCTTGATCTATTTTGGGTATTGGAGGAACGTATCTAACAGTATTTGCTCTTATTTCTAAACCATGTTTTTGACTTAATTCATGTGCAATATTACCTGCTTCTGGTTCATCCCATTCAATTCCAGTTGTTGATAAATCTGCAAAAGTTAATTTTTTGAATAACCCTCTTTTTTTAAAATTATAAAGTTTTTCAAGAATATTTGTTCTATAATTATTTTCGCCGATAATTAAGTTCTTGATGTTAAGTTGACCTATGATTTCTAAATCGCTGTCTTTAATGTTTGAAAAGCTGTTGTGAAAAGCTTCGCTTCCTTCTAGAATTTCACCTGAAATTTTTATCGATTTTAATTTTGTTAGTTTTAGTATGTCTTCTTTCTTTAATTTTCCTGTTCTATAGCTAAGAACTTTTAATTTATCTTTGACCTTATTTATTAGTTCCTCTAATGAATTATTTCTCGTATAACAATCCTCTAAATTTAATTCTTCTATGTTATTAAGAGAATATTCCTCATCTCCATTGATAATGGTACTTTTTATTAAACTTAAATGGGCTATATTTTGCATTTGTTTTAGAAAGCCAAGCGATTTAAGTTGTATTCCTGTGACATAAAGGTTTTCTACTGAAGGAAGTTTTGGAAATACTAATTCATAATCTTTGAACGAGGGATATGTAACATTTCCTCCAGTTCTTTCAAAAGGACCTATTGTGAGAGTTGTATCTTTAAATGGCTTTTTTAAGGATAATTGTAATTTAATTATATCTTTTGTTGCATCCTTTGTATCTATTTTAATATCAAAATTACTAGAAATATTTTCATTTACTAGCTGTAAAATTTCTTCCAGATCTCCAGATTTGGTACTTGGGTGGTTTAAACCAGTTTCTGTCATTTTTCCTTTTATTATTAAATATATTTATGGGAAACAGTTTAATTTTATTATGTATTATTTAATATATACTTATTTAAATCAAGTAATATATTTTTATCTTCCATTCAATATTTTCGGTAAAATTCCTAGGATGATTGCGTAAGTG
>CAZKZU010000105.1:0-2793 GCA_964557345.1 uncultured Methanosarcinales archaeon | reverse complement strand
ATTCGCTCGCGATGTTGCAACGCGTCCTCACTATGCGTTCGTCCGCTGCAAATCGGGGAATACGCCAAAGATGCAAAAGAAGGCAATAATTGCGATTTTCTACAGAGCTTTCTGCTTAGAAACCTTTATAAATCGCTGGTTTTTCATCAGTCGTATGGGTCTAAAAATTGTAATCGGGTTAAAGGAAGGAAAGAGCGTACAAAAGGATATAGAAGACTTTAAATTCCTTATTGGCAAAACTATTGGTAGTGTTATTAAAGGCGAAAGTCTTGATTTACCTGGATATGAATTTCAAATTACTGGCGGAAGCGACAATGCAGGTTTTCCAATGAGAAAAGATGTTGACGGTCCAGCTCGAAGAAAAATCTTAACAGTTGGCGGAATCGGCGTTAAGAAGAAAAATGATGGTCAAAAAATGAGAAAGTCAGTTGCTGGAAATACTGTTGTATTAGGAACTGCTCAACTTAATGTTAAAACTATTAAATATGGTGAAAAACCATTATATGAAGCTAAAGATGCTAAAGAGGCAGAGGGAGCTAAGTAAAAATGACAATAGTAGGATTTAATTTTAATAAAATAAATGTTGAAAGAACTGCAAGTAAAACAGGTAATTTAACAATCTCAAATAATTTTGGTATTACTGGTGTATCAGAATCACCTTTAGCTTTAGGCGGAAAAGCAGCAAAAGCAATCAAATTTGAATTTAATTTTCAATCTAAGTATGAACCAGATGTGGCTAATATTACTTTAGTTGGTGATTTATTATTCATGTTTCCAACAGAATTAGCAGACAAAGTTCTAAAAGACTGGAAAGACAGCAAAAAATTAAATGATCAAGTTGCTGAATCAGTAATGAACTCAATCTTAAACAGATGTAATATCGAAGCTTTATTCTTAAGCAGAGAAATGAATTTACCATCTCCAATACCTTTACCAAAAGTAAATGTTACTAAAAAATCTTCTGTAGCTGCAACAACTGCGCCTGCAAAAGCACCAGCTAAAACAGTAAACAAAGTTGGAAAGTAAGGTTATTTTTTTATTCTTAATTTAATTTATTTTTTTAATTCTTGAGTTTCTTTTCCTTAGATTATTATTTGTTATTTAGTTTTTCTTCTTGTTTAAACAATGTAGTTAAGTATATTGTCAATTCGCCAATATTCTTTTTGCCGGCATTCGCCTGAGTATGGTCCTACGCTCGTTCCAATCTGCTAAGATTGGAGCATGAAAATGGTTACATTTTCTTCGTCGCTTTGCTTCTCGCTGTTCCTTTTAGTCATACGAAATATTGGCTCATAAGCAGGCAATATACTTAATACTGGTAGAATAACTTACTTCTTAGTCCCTTTTAAGTAACAAAATCTTTATAAATCTGGGTTGGTTCTTTTTTTCATTAAATATGGACCTAACAATATGATAATTGATTTGCAAGCGACTGATAGTGATGTAGACCAGTTAGATTTAGGAAAAGCTGCGCGGAAAGCTGATGGAATTATTTTATATCATGGAACTTCTGATGTTTTTAAAGATCAAATTTTAGCTAATGGAATTCTTCCAAGAGAAAAGACTGGAAATTCTACTTATTCTGAAAGACCTTGGGCTGGAGAGTCGTTTCCGAATTTAGTTTATATTGGATCATTACGTCGTGCATATGATTTAACAGGTCCGGCGTTATGTAAATATGATGGCAGTTCTATAATTTTTAGATTTTTAATTTCTAAAAAAAAGTCTTTGGTTTCAGATGAAGATTGTAAGGTAAAGACTGGAATAGAGTCTTTAGTTATAGGATCTACTTGTGCAAGCAATTTGCCTATTCTTCCAAGTACATTTCTAGGATATCTTGAAAAAGATTCAAATCGGAAATGGAATTATATTGAATTAAATCCTTTGCCAAAAATTAATCAAACTTTTTATGGTGATAAAAAGTGGAGTAAATTTAGTGGTTATCCTATCTTAGAGAATTAGGTTTTTCTGTTATTATTTTTTTCTAGGTCCTAAATATTACAAATATTTTTTTAGGAGAAATAGTTTTTACAATTTTCAATGACTACGCTATTTATTTGTATATTTTCAATTAAATCACAATATCTTGGATCATTATTGTATTTTGATAGCCAATAGTATAGTGTATCTCCTGCAGTAGTGTTTTTGTATTTTTCTAATAGAGGAGTTATTGATTCATATGTTACTTTTCTTTCTGTATCAACTTCTTTTATACAAGTATACACATCTTTTGGCATTATGGAATAAATAGTTGCATTGAGACAGATGTAAGGATTAGATTTATTTTTTGCTTCTGCATAAATTTTTTGTGTTTGTTCTAAGTTGCAATAAAATAATTCGCTACCTTCTTTATCTTTACAGACGTTTTCATCAGTATTAGTTTTTTTTATATTATTGTCAACCAAATGAGTTGTTGTATTAGATGATTTGTCAGTTGTATTATTAATTGTTTTAGCATTTTCTTGATTAGTGGAATTTATGTCTTTTTGTGTGCATCCAGTTATTGAAAATATTATTATTAAAAGAATGCATATGATTGTTATTTTTGTACTCATGGTTTTTATTTGTAACTTTGTCCTTATAAATATTTATATTAACTTTTTGTGTAAATAGTCTATTCACTACTCCGGCATAAATAATGCATAATTGCCTTATTTAGGAGAACAGAATATTTAAAAAGCAATAATTGCAAATGTATTCTTAACATGCCTAGATTTAAATCCCAGACTGCAACAGAGTATTTAATCCTATTAGCAGTCGTTATAGTTGTTGCATTAGTTGTAGTAAATACAC
>CAZKZU010000104.1:0-2797 GCA_964557345.1 uncultured Methanosarcinales archaeon | reverse complement strand
GGAAGAAGTATTTTTTGTAGCATGGAAAATGGATTTCCCATTAAACTATCTGCTGCATAAACAGGTGTAGATAAACTAAAGAGTGATAATAGACTGATGATAAGTTTATTCCATGTACTCTTCATGAAGGTGTTCCTGGTGGTTTTTCTTTATAAAGGTTGCTTTTTGAGTAAACTAGTGGTTATATGTATTTTGTAATATTTATAATTTTAGATTAATTAATATAAAATGAGGTTTTTCTATAAGACAAATAATTTTAAGATTAATTGATTATTTTAGCAGTTTTTACTCTTTCAACTACATATTTATCTTTAATGATTGAATTTGCACATTTAATTGCATCAGTAAATATTCTTTTTTTCTCAACAAAAATTATTCCGTTTTTAGTTACGTATTTACCTTTGTTTGCTTTTTTAAAAGCTACAACTGCATCTTTCATTTCAAGAACTGGGCCTTTGTGTAAATATTTATCAGGAATTTTGATTGCTTCTGGTACAAAAAAGAATTTGCAATTGTTTGCTTTGTCCCATTGCCAGTCATAAAATATTATTTCAAAGCCTTGTTTTTCAAATCTAATAGCCATATAATTTAATGCTTTTAGAAGTTTTCCACCGACTACTTCAGTTCCACCAATTAATGGAGTGACTGTTATTTCGATTGCTTTTTTATTTTTATATTTTTTTTCAAGTTTTTCTTTTGTGATATCTTCAATTTCGAAGAATTTTTTAGATGGATTTTTTAAAAATGCTTTTGCTAAATCAATCATATTGTCATAGCATTCATTGCTTATTGCAGCTGCAGCATTTCTGTCGGGAATTATTGGATCTATTACAATAATTGGTGCTTCTGTTTTTGATTTATTCATATAAAAGAACACATCTTTTTTCTTGTAATAATTTTCTGGGTCAATAATTATTTTTTTGAATTTGACGTCTGTAGTTTTTGGCCATTTTGATGCTGTTTTTAGAAAGTTAAGCATGCCATTTGAATTGATAATTAATATATCTAATACGTGTCCTGAAAAACCTTTAATGTAACTTTCTGCGCCATAAATTTTAGCTGCTTTAAATAATTTTTTTGTTAATCTAATTTCTTCATTTATCTTTTTATGTTTAAGCATTTTTTCTTTTAACCATTTTACATGCAATGGAGATAAATCCATTATGTTTTTTGCTTCGGATGGTTTATCTAATTTAAGAACAGGAATTAATTCAAAATGAACTTTTTCATAATCTATTGCATAATAATCTCGTGAACCATGGATAATTTCATATTTTAGTTTTAATGAGTCAATTATCTCTTTTAGAATTTTAGAAATATCTTTATCTGCATATTTTTTATCAAATCTGATGAAAAGATCGCAATCGTAATTATTTCCGATATGGGTATTTTTGGCATAACTACCGCCAATAAAGATTTCTCCTTTAGCAGTTATTTTCTTTTTAATAATTTCTATGAACTTCTTGATATTTGGATTATCCTCTGGAGTAATATCTTTTAAAACATCTTGAAGCATTTCTTTCATAATGTACCTGAATTTTTTAGGCTTTAAAAAGGTATTTTTTGTTTTAGAGTGTTATTCTTATTTCGAGTACTATATTTACAGCGGTGTAATTTTCGGTTTAGTTTGTCTCTTAGTCGGTGTGAATACGATGTATTTAGTTGAAATTTCATGCTTACTCAAAGCTAAATGTCTACGAGATATTCTTACATGCTAATGATTGTTTGTGTGTACTAATCTGTAATAGTAAAAATCAGTAATATTTTTAAAGTAGTACTGTAATGAGTGATACATTTGTTGGTAACAACAATAAAAAAAGAAAAAAGAGGGGGATATACAATGATAGTAAAAGACGAATTTTTAAGTAAACTTCGAAGGTATTTCGGGTTAAACTTATACGAAGTAAAGATATGGACCGCTTTGTTGTCTAGAGGGACTTCAACAGCAGGAGAACTTTCTGATATTGCAGATGTTCCAAGATCAAGAAGTTACGATATTTTAGAAAGCCTAGAAAAAAAAGGTTTTGTTGTAATGAAAATTGGAAAGCCGATTAAATATTTAGCAGTTGATCCATCTGAAGTTGTTGAAAGAGTTAAGAAAAACATTCACACTGATGCAAAAGAAAGAGTTGACAGATTAACTGAACTTAGAAGCACTGAAATTATTGGTGAGTTAACTAATTTACACAAACAAGGTGTAGAAATTACTGAACCACATGATTTATCTGGAAGCCTTCGAGGAAGACATAATTTATACAATCATCTTGAATTAACTTTAAGATCTGCAGAAAAAACAGTTACTATTATGACTACTACTTCTGGTTTGATTAGAAAAGTTGAAGGATTTAGACCAGTATTTGAAGAGTTAAAGAAAAGAGGAGTACAAATTAGAATTGTTGCACCACTTACTGCTGAAACTAAAAATGCTGTAAAAGATCTTGACGGTTTAGCTGAAGTTAGACATCATGCAAATAAAGCAAGATTTATTGTTGTTGATGGTAAAGAAGTTGTATTTATGATTATGGACGATGAAGAAGTTCATCCAACTTACGATGTAGGTATCTGGGTAAACACTCCGTTCTTTTCAGCTGCATTGGATTCTTTGTTTAACATGGCATGGGAAACAATGGAAACAGCAAAGAAATTTCTTAAATTAACTAAGTAAGTAACTTAGTTTTTTTATTTTTTTATATTAGTTTAGTTTGTTTTAAATTTCTTTTTTAATTTGATATCTCTTTGATGATTTTTGCAAATGTAATTATACGTTAATATTATAAACCCAGTTTTTTTCTTTGAG
>CAZKZU010000103.1:0-2857 GCA_964557345.1 uncultured Methanosarcinales archaeon | reverse complement strand
GAAATCAAAGATTTCCAATTTCCTGAGAATCTCGGATTCTCATGACATCCGGGGACGCAGAACTATCTAATACGAACAGCGAATCACGAGGACGGATGCAGACTCAATTTCGGAGGGTTTCATATTAGCCACAAAAAATAAAAAATGTATATTACAATTATACAGCAAAACTACTCATAAATCATACTAATCTAACTATACAAAGGGATTATTTGTTATCACCTCTAAGTAACAACCGATAGAAACCTTTAAAAACACATAAATATTCCTAATTTGATGGTACACTCAACACTAGAATCAACTTTAAAATATACTACTACAAAAAGCACAACTCCAGCTGTAACAGCAGAAGACGGAATTGCAATAAGCGATAGTCAATTAGTGCAATATTTATCTACAAAAAAAGGATTAAAAGCTAAAACATTAATGCCAGTTTTAAGACCATTAGTAAATGCAGGTCTAAGCCAAACTCAACTAGATGCAATAATTAATATTCCTTATGAAAATGGAAAAAGTGGGGGCAGACATCAAAAAGTATATCACTTTGTTGAAGCATTATCAAGAGTTTACAACAAAGATTATCTTGAAAGCCTAGCTACTAATTATAAAAGATTTAGCGGATTTGTTGAAGCTTTATCTCAAGCAGAAGAATTAAGAACAGACCTTGCAGCTAGTAGAGGAGATGTAACTGCAAATTATGAGTTATGCATTAATTTAATTCACGATCTTGGACTTGAAGAAACTATGTCTCTTTATGATAAATTAACTGAAGAAAGTAGACATGGCGAATCCCCAGTAAAAAAAGGAGTTAAAGCTCTATATATGTTAAAAGAACTAGTTTCTGAAAGTAAAAAAACAGGTCATTCTCCTGAGGTTTTGCTTGATTTTGCTAGATCTGATTTCGTAAACGGATTATACGATCCAGCTAATGATGACAGAGAGGGTTAATGAGTCACCAGAATTTGGATGATATTATTGCAAACTCTGCCAAAGAAGAATTAAATCCTTTTGGCTTATTAGGATTAGAAGATTGGATATATAGAACTCTAAACTTAAATGAACTTAAATCTTTTCTAGGCGACTATAAAAAAGTAATTGCAAAACATCATCATCCTGATAAATTTCAAGATGTCGTAGAGAAAAAAAGACACGAATCATATTTTAAGTTAGTTACTTCTGCAATAGATCGATTACTAACTGACGGATTTTATTTAGAAAATTCTTTAGCAGAATTTAAATCTGGCACAAATGTAGACAAATACAAAAGACTAATCACAGCAAAAGACGCACAAATTGCAAGAAATGAAACTGAGATATCTACTCTAACTTCTGAAATCAAAAGTTTAACTGAACACAAAAATAATACTTCGGACTTAATAACAAGTCAATCAATGACTAATATGAATCTTTGGTTTTCTCCAAATGCAACTCATCTAGTTCCAGGATTAAAATGTAATTTATCTTATGTTAACTTATATGATTACGATTTTGAATTTACTTACGGATTAAATGCAATTATTACAAGTTCAACAAGTCTACAGGACATAGATTCAAGGGGAATAAAATTTGCAGAACAATTCATTAAACAAAAATATGAAACTATGCTTGAACGAAAGTCTAGAAAGCGAGGGAAAAAAGACACTCCAAGACCACAAGATACTAAAACCCTTCCTGTATTTGAAGATGAGTATATGGAAAATAGAGAATTCGTTCTTCAAAGAATAGGAGAAAAAAATGCTGATTTTTTAATCGCATATAAAATTCTAGGCACAATTCCATACTCAGCAATAAACAGCTATTTCAAATTCAATCGAAAAAAAATAGTAGAACCAGGAGATTTCTCATCTAAATCCAAACTAGACAAACCTTTTGCGCCAATTATAAGAGAATTTACATTTGAAGATCACCCAGGTCTAAATCCATCAGCTCAAAAAAGAATAGAAATGATTTCGCCTTTCTTAACCCAACTAATCATGCCTTACGTTCCAATGCTAGTACAAGAATCAAAACTAGTAAGAGGTTCAATGTCAACAGAATATGGTTTAATGATTCCTACGGAAATTAAATATCAATAGAAGCTAATATAGCAAAATTTAACTAAATATCAAATAAAATTTATCTAAGATACAAGAATTCAAAGCACACTTTTCAAGAACTGTCCAGTATAACTTTTCTTATTTTTTACAACTTCTTCAGGAGTCCCTACAACAATGATTTCTCCACCACCATCTCCTCCTTCTGGACCTAAGTCAATTATCCAGTCAGCAGTCTTAATCACATCTAAATTGTGCTCTATCACCACAAGGCTATTCCCTTTCTCTACTAATCGATTAAATACTTCAAGCAATTTCTTTACATCATGGAAGTGAAGTCCTGTTGTTGGCTCATCAAGTAAATACAAAGTATCGCCAGTAGAAGTCTTAGCTAATTCTTTAGTTAACTTAATACGTTGAGCTTCTCCACCAGAAAGTGTAGTAGATGACTGACCCAATTTAATATATTCAAGTCCAACATCAAAAAGAGTTTGAATCTTTCGTTTAATAGAAGGAATATTTTCAAAAAAAGTTACTGCCTCCTCAACACTCATGCCCAAAACTTGAGAAATATTTTTTCCTTTGTAAGTAACTTCAAGAGTTTCTTTGTTGAATCTAGTTCCCTTACATTCTTCACATGTAACATAAACGTCTGGCAAAAAGTTCATTTCAATTTTAATCAAACCATCACCATGACAAGCTTCACATCTACCGCCTTCTACGTTAAATGAAAATCGTCCTGGTAAAAATCCACGAGATTTACTTTCAACAGTTGATGCAAACAGCTTACGAATTTCATCAAACACACCAATATAAGTTGCAGG
>CAZKZU010000102.1:0-2988 GCA_964557345.1 uncultured Methanosarcinales archaeon | reverse complement strand
TTGTTTTAAATGTTGGACAGAGTATGATTATTAATTGTTCTATTGTAAATAGTTCATCTTATGTAATTACAAATAGACAAACTCCTGTTGTTGGTATTTCTTATACTGATAATTTAGGTGCTACAAGGACTGCGGGAAATGTGCAAAGTTATGCTGCAACAAACGTGTCTGGTGGAAGTCAAACTTATACTCCTAGTGCAACTGTTTTTTCTTTGATAACTGGTTTAATTGCATATTATCCTTTAGACGGAAACACTTCTGATTTAAGTGGTAATAATCATAACGGAATAAATACTAATCTTAATTATACTTCTTCTGGAAAAGTCTGAGGCGCATATCAGTTTAATGGGTCTTCAGGAATTAATACTGGAGCTGCTTTAATCCCAGGTAGTTCAATTAATTTTACAATCTCTCTTTGGTCTTATATACAAAATGCATCTCAAATTACAAATCAAGCTATGCTTGTGAGTCAAGATGATCAATCTTCATGTAGCCAAAATGGAATGTTTATGATGCTTGCATATGGCACTAGTTATCCTTTTTATTTTACATCACAAAATTGTGTTGCTTGGTCTAGTGTTGCTCAGATAAATCCTTTAACAACTCAATTGGATGGATGGCATCATTTAACTGTTACTCGTACAGATGCAAGTTTAAAATTATATTTAGATTCTAATCTTGTAAGCAGTGTTACTGATGGTAGAACTTTTCCAAATTATGCAAATTTTGTAATTGGAAATAATGTTCAATATGGAGTTTATGGTTTTAGAGGAACTTTAGATGAAGTTGCTGTTTGGAATAGATCATTGAATTCAACTGAAATAAGTCAGTTATATAATTCAGGTTCAGGAGTAAGTTTATCTTTATCTGGAGCACAAGCTCCTGCATGTGTTGTTAATCAAACTAGTTGTAATGGAACTATTTATCTTACTTGCTCGAATGGAAACTGGGTTAATAACGGAAATGTAACTGGGCAATGCGGATATGTAAATATTACTGCACTTCGGACTGGTTTAGTTGGCTATTATCCTCTTGATATAAATACTAATGATAATTCTAGTAATGGTAATAATGGTGTAAATCATGGTGCGGTAGCTGTGGCCGGAAAAGTGGGGGTGGGAGCGTATTCCTTTAATGGTCTTACTCAGTATATAAATGGTCCTGATTCTGCCCTACCGATGGGAAATGCTCCTAGATCAGTTTCTTTTTGGTTTAATATGCTTGATGATAATGCGAATAATTTAATGTTTATTCTTTCTTATGGAAGTGCGGGAACTTATTCTAACGTGTTATCTTTTTTCTTTGATGGAAGGTCATACTCTTCAGCTTATAATCAATTAAGAATTGATAATTGGGGGGGTAATTATGATTCAAATCATATTATAGGACCGAATAATTGGTATCATGTAGTTTTGACTTATAATGGATCTAGTTGGAAAATTTATGTTAATAATTTATCTAATAATATTGCTATGAGTGAATATACTGTTTCATCCGAATTCAGACTTGGTGGTTATGCTGCTGGTTCAGTGGTTGGCTCTTCTGATTTTATGGGAACAATAGATGAATTCGCTGTTTGGAATCGTGCTTTAAATTCAACAGAAGTTGCACAATTATATAATTCAGGAAATGGATTAAGTTTAGTACAATAAACATTTAAATTATGTTAGGAAGAAATATGCTATGAAAAAATCGCAAACATCAACTGAGTATCTAATTATATTAGCAGTAGTAATAGTTATAGCAATTGTTGCAATTAATACTCTTGGAGGATTCCCTGGAATAGGTGCAACTAATACTAAAAAAGTATCTGATTATAGACTTCAAACAGGTACAGTTGGTATTGATAGTTTTGTTATTGGAACAAATAGTTCTTTATTTAAGTTGAAAAATAATTATTTTGATACAGTAACTATTACTGAATTTAGAGTTAATCAGCAATCAAATCTTACTTGTAATTCCTCTAATACAGTTCCTGCTCTTCCTGTTGTATTAAATGTTGGACAGAGTATGATTATTAATTGTAGTATTGTGAATAGTTCATCTTACATTATAACTGATAGACAAACTCCAGTTGTTGGAATTTCTTATACTGATAATTTAGGAGCTACAAGGACTGCGGGAAATGTGCAAAGTTATGCTGCAACAAACGTGTCTGGTGGAAGTCAAACTTATACTCCTAGTGCAACTGTTTTAGCGCTTAGAAATGGTTTAGTGGCTTATTATCCTCTTGATGGTAATGCCTCTGATTTTAGTGGAAATGGAAATGATGGGACTAATAATGGGGCTAGTTATAATCAATCTGGAAAAGTAGGTGGCGCATATAGTTTTGATGGAAGTAATAGTTATATTTCAATACCTCGAACTAGTAATTTAAATTTTGGATCAAGTGATTTTACAATTTCTTTATGGGCATATTTTGATGTTAATAATATAGGGTATCAGTTATTTTTTGATGGGCGAGGAGATAGTGATTATACAGGTTATCCTTTATATCTTGAATGGAATAATCAACTTTCATTTTTGAGTTCTTCTAGTTATGGATGGGATAATGTTGCTTTAGCTGATGCAGGTCCAATTCCTTCTGCAGGACAATGGACTCAAATTATGGTTACACGAGCTGGCGATAGATTTACTATGTATAAAGATGGGGTAAGTGTTGCCTATGGAGATTATTCAGGAAATATTGCTGATGTTAGTGCTCCAATTACTATTGGAAAAGGTCATTCAAATACAATTGATAATGCATTTGATGGTAAAATGGATGAAGTTGCTATTTGGAATAGAGCATTAAATGCAACAGAAATATTAAATTTATATAATAATGATTCTGGTTTAAGTTTATCTTTATCTGGAGCACAAGCTCCCGAATGTGTTGGTGCACAAACTGGTTGTAATGATTCTAATTATTTGACTTGTTCGAATAATAATTGGGTGGATAATGGTCTTGTATACGGACAATGTGATTATTGTGGTGGCGGACCTTGT
>CAZKZU010000101.1:0-3001 GCA_964557345.1 uncultured Methanosarcinales archaeon | reverse complement strand
TAGTCCTTTGACGATCTTCGTTCAAACTCTTCAAAGAACTTTTCTCTAAGAGCATCTACTTGTTTCATTATTGGAATAATCATACCTCTTTCTTCTAGAAGATCTAATCTTTCACCAACCCAAGTTACCCATACGTCTTGTTTGCTCTCTTCAATCTGACTTTTGAGCTCGTCTAAAATTATATCCCAGTTAACTGCAGCAAAAACCAAATTTTCACAATCAATTAAATCACCATCTCTTTCAGTTATGGTTTTAAATAAAAAAATATCTTCATTTGAACAAAAATATAAATTAACATTAGTTAAATTAAGTATTGGTTTTGCTCGCTCCATCATTCCTTTTGATAATGAAAATCTTCCACAAACTTCTTTTTCAAATAAATCAATTCTAAAATCACCTTTTTGAAAAATTTGACTAAGATTCATTCTAGAATATTCTATTCCGGGAATTTTACCTATAAATCCCATTTTTAATAAAGAAATATTTAATTCACGAAATTCTTTTTTCGTACTAACAATTAAATCAACATCTTTTGTAGCAGCTTTTAAACCTCTTTCAAGTAATACAGCACCACCTATAGTGTAAATATTAATTTTGCAGGATACAATTTTATCTAGTTTTATAAAAAATTCTTTTATTTCATTTATGTCCTGAATCATTTTATACCTCTATCCCATAAATTTCAGCTCTGTCTTTGATCTCGCTAATAGAAGGATATCCTTTTATTTTCTCACCCAAAAATACTTTTAATAGATTAACAACAATTGTATGTTTAATGTCCGAAAGCTCCTCCTTATATTTTGCTAAAAATAAAGCTATAAAAATTAAATGCTGAATAGAAAAATCTTTTTCTGTTACATAAAGCGAGTGTATAAAAACTTCCCTTTTAGTAAGAATTTTTTGAGGAAGATAATAATAATAAGTTATAGTAAGTAACTTTATTCCAAAATCTTCGTATGCAGAAAATGCAGTTAACTCTGCTATTAAGTCATCTTTGTTTGAATAAATAATTTCCTTTTGATTTTTAAAATATATAATTGAAGTTATGGGAACTCTAGAATCTATATTAAGTTCGGTCTTTTTGATTTCTTCTAATACCTCTCTAAAATCTAACCATAATTTGTCATTAAGTGAATAAATACTTGATTCATTTTTTAATAAACTTCTTTGTCGTGCATCATGAATAAATTTGTATATTACAGATTTTTTATACCCCGTATTCAAAGATATTTCTTCAATAGTAGAAGGAGTGAGCAATGCAATAAAAATCGGTATTCCTGGTCCGGAGACTAATTGAGTTAGATTTGGTTTTTTACTCAATAATTGAAGAAATAATGCGAGATAGGGTAATTGTTTTGGCTCTATAACACCATCTTTTATACCAATTAAATTTTTTTTAACTAAATTTCTTGCATAGACATATATCTGAGATTTACTTCTGTTTAGAGAAGTAGAAATAGCTTGGATAGAATTACTGCCATTAGCGACTTGTTCAAGTATCTGCACTTCTCCTTTTGAAAGTTCCATAATTCCACGAAAGTAAGAATTATTTATAAAGGTTTTGCATTTTCACGGAAAATTTATGAAATACAGGTTTATACAAAACCTGGTTTAGGATACTCCTTAACATATAATTGATACAGAAAAACCTAAAGAAGAAGTAGATAATTATTCTGAAAAAATCTTTGCTTTACATTTTTTATAAGCTAATTTTAAGACGTGAGAAATTCTATTAGTTGAAAAGAAATTTTCAATATCTTTATCATCGATCCAAAGGTGCGCCAATACTTCTCCATCAGGATGCGTTACATTTTCATCATCAACTTGTATAACATAAAAAAACATATATTCGTTCGAATATTCAGTTTTTATCAATTCTCCATCAACAGGAATTAAATTATATTTAGTTAGCCCTAATTCTTCTTCTGCCTCTTTGCGCATATTTTTTTCGGGAGATAACAATTTAAAACCATCTAGATAACAACAATGACCGCCAATACTTGTGTCCCAAATTTCTACATTAATTGATTTAGATAGCTTTTTTTGTAAACACCATCTTTTGGAAGTTTTACAATAAACCATACCAATAACAACTTGATGACAAATTATATGTTTAATCCCGGTAGAATGGGCTGTTTTACGATCAATTGGACCAATAACAGTTCCATCTTCTTCGCATTGGACAATAAACTCTTTTGACATAGCATTTAGTTATAATAATTAATTTATAAAATTAATTTAAATATTTCTGAATATTTGAAAAAAATATAAGAGAATAAGTTAATTATTTCTATATCCGAACTTCTTATTATATTCTTTATGATCACTAACGTCTAAAACAAATGCAATAATCTCAATATTATTTTCTGCTTCCTTTAATGTATAAAGCATCCTCCAATATTGAGGAAGTTCAACTCTAAATAAGTTAGAAATATTATATTTTAAAACATATTCTTTAGGAATAAGTTTTTTTGCAATTGGATCTCCATAATGCATATTCTCTTTAATTAATTCGACTTTTTTGTTTAAGGCATCAAAAATCATACTTTCTTGTTTAGAATCTGCAGCATTCTTGTTAAGATACGCGTAAACTTCTTCTGCTTCCGGCGAAAGTATTACTCGTACTTTTTTCATAATTCTAATCCTTTAGATATAGCTTTTTTTAAGGCAGCATTAGTATTATGAATCCAAGTTATTCCTTTCATACTAACAGCTATTTTATTACTTTCTTCTAAGTATTCAAGAATTGTTTTAAGTGTGTTATGGTTAACTTGCCGTGGAATTAGATGTTTTAATTCCGCTACAGTTATAATACTATTTTCTGCATTTTTTAGAGTTTCCTCTACCATTATTACAGTATTTAATGTTGGTGCATGTTCTAATTTAGTTATCTGAGTCATTTTAGTTACGAATTGATACTAATTCGTAAGTATTAGGTATGTATACATATATATAAATATTGTGAAAAATCAGCTCAGGTTAAGATATATTTGTAAGTTTG
>CAZKZU010000100.1:0-3020 GCA_964557345.1 uncultured Methanosarcinales archaeon | reverse complement strand
AATAACAAATACTAAATAAATTAAAATATTAAAAATTATAAAATAATGAAACTAATAATAACTAAATTAAACAAAATAAATAATGATAAAAAAAATCTAAACTCCTTTCTTTAATCTCTCAATATACTCATTTTGCAATAAAATAATTCCTTTCGAACACTGAATTTCTCCAGTTGCAATCATATTGTATGCAGTATAAAAAGGAATCTTATGAACAATAATTCTTTCATTCTCTCCAAGTTTTTGTTTTGTAACAACATTAGGACCTTTTGCACAAAATAAATCAACGTATTCAGTATCATGCCCTTCACTAGATCCAACTGTTGCAAAATATTTTACTTGTGACTCGTCAATTTTAATTCCACATTCTTCTTCAAGGCCTTCAACAATTACTTGAAGCGAAGTTTTTCCTGGCTTATCAAGAGTTTCAGCAGGAAGCTCAAGTAATTCTTTACCAACAGCAGGACGAAATTGCTTTACAAAATAAACATCATCGTTATTGTCAATATACATAATAACTGCAGCATTCTTTGATACAACAACATCGAAATTTTTTCCAAGATCAGTAGGTCTACTAACTAAAGTCAAATGTCCCTTATACAAAACTTTATCTGTCGGTTCAACTCTTCCACAAAGCCGATCAGCTGTTTTTACACCAACCACATTTTCCAAACCACTGTTTTCCAATTTACAATATTGAGTCATTTTATTTCTCTCCCATTTCATTTAACTTTCTTTGAGCATTACCATATAATTTAATTTCATCTGCAGTAAGATTGGCAACTAAATTATCACTTTTTCCATATTCTAATAATTCCCGTCTGACATCCGTTGCATGAAAATTACAAACATTCTGAGCCACTAAAACATCAAGCGGTAAGTTTGCAAAACATTTGTATGTAAATTCATTTTCTCCAAGCAATAATGTTTTTTTGTTTGCAGACAAATCAATTCCGGCAATTTTTGCACTATTAAAAACTTGTTTTCCATAATTTAAAGGATCTAAAATATCTCTAACTGGAAAAATCATATGAGGAATATCTCCTAATTTACAATCAATACTATTTTTCACCCGCTCGTATGGCAAAATATATTTCAACTGATATTTTTCATATTCACTTTCGCTTAAATTTAATTTTGCCTTATCGTAATTAGGAACACCAATTCCAATAGCAACAGTATTCGCAAAACTTGAGGCATGTTCTAATAAAAGCAAATGATTTCTACAAAAAGGCTGAAACCTTCCTATAACTAAAGCGATATCATAAATCTTTTTTCCAACGTTTTTTTGAGTATTCATATCCCCATCCATTTGATTGATCATAATAATTCACCTTTTTCAGCCTTTAAATAGTACGGAGTTAAACAAAATCTATAATTATCATCTCGTCGATGTTTCTCAACCATTCCCCTTTGCACAGCATTCAGTTTCGCAGCATCATCTCCAACCGCACTAAAATTCGCAAGTAATAATGCATCAGCAACTTTCAAGGGAAGTCCAGTATCTTTATTAATTTGTCGTACAATCTCCTCCTGTAATGGTCGATATTTATCATACAAATAATTTGGTGTAATTGTATCAACAATCTTTTCAGCAATCATCAAACTAAACAAATTCTTAAACCATTTATTTGCATAAAGGCAAGGAACTTCCTTTTTTGAAAATGCAAATCCGATTCTATCATAAAAAACACCATAGGATTTACTAAAAGATACAACAGTAGCAAAAATATTCTCGTGGTCAATATCAAACACATTTTGTCGTGTGGAACCTAAATACGCCATATCATAAAACACTTGATTTCCAGCATCACAAATTTCTTTAATACGTGAATTTGGAATTATAGTTCCATTTCTAGCAGTCGGATTTGAAATAAACCAATGAGCTGGTGTTAATTTACTTACATCTACATCAAAAGGAACTTCTTCAGTTTCAATATTTCGTGTAGCTGCAACAGCAGAATATCCTTCATATTCTCCTTTAAACACTCGAATCTTTTTAACCCCCTTGCACTGCATATCAGACATAATTTCTCTAATACCTTCCTCTGATCCACTAGTAGGATATCTAAATTTAAAATCAGCTAAAGCTGGAACTTGAGGGCCATAAAATTTTACAACTTTGTCAATTATCGGTTGATCAAACGTATCTAATTCACCAGTAATTGATTTCGAATAAATATCGTGTGGAAAATCTTTTGCAAGGTCACTAATTATTGTTCTAATCTCGGGAAATCGATAACTATAAACAGTAGTTATTGCCTCCAACTTTCCTCTACTAACGCCATTATTCACAGTTCTGTTTTGCATTTCTTTAGTCATAATAATCTTCCTCCTTGCACATTTTCCCAACTTGTCGTAAGCCATCCTTGCGGAAAAAATATTAATTGTCTTACGCAATCATCTTTCTCGTCAGCCTTAGTAAGTCCAGTTGAAAGGCAAACATTTTGTCCATTTAACTCGAATACCTTTGCACTATGAGACAAAGAATAACAAAACCTGCCATTTGCTTGAATATAATCCGCAATAGTTTTTTCTTCATCAACACTAAGCTTATGTTCTTTAATATAATTTACAACTCCCTGATCACGAGAATCAGCAGGAAAATCCACTCTTCGTAATGTTAATTGATAAACATTATTTTTCTTTGCATAATCAATTAACTTATTAACTTCGTCGACACTGTCAACATATCCTTTCATCATGACACAAGATAATCTAACATTTATTCCTTTGGAATTTATTTTTCCAATCAATTTTTCAAGGTCATAACCTTTTGTAACCCTTTTTCCAATATTAGCTCCAACAGGATTTTTATCACTTTCTTCCATTATTTCAGGATGAAATAATTCAGTATTCTTCTTATTATCATAATGATACATTGACAATGCAATTGCAGTAAGTCCTAAATCTTTCCAAACGTCCATATAGTCTTCATGCATTTTACTTTTTGCAAGCATTATTCCTGAAGTTTGAATTTCTCGTCCTAAAAATGCTTTATCTTTCAATTTAATTAAGTA
>CAZKZU010000099.1:0-3098 GCA_964557345.1 uncultured Methanosarcinales archaeon | reverse complement strand
TTAAACCCATACTAAAATAGAAGATTTACTTGATTAAAAAGATTGCGGGAGATAATAACAAGACAAATATATGTGTACTTTTAGCTTTATTTAGCTTTGAATTGTAACACCCCACAGGTCAACCACCGGCGTGAGGTATATAAATAAAGCTTTATTTCTCAAAATACAATATAAACACAAAAGATTTATATATATGTTTAAACATATACTAATATATGTTAGAAGATATAAATATAATAACGCTGAAAATTATAAGTTTGTATGTAAAAAACTATTCAGCTAGCTACTCAATAAGAAATATTACACTATTATTGAAAATAAATTATTCAAATGCATTCAAAAGAGTTAAAGAACTAGTTAAGAAGGAAATTTTATTAGAGAAGAAAATTGGAAATTCAAACGAAATTTCGCTCAATATAAAGAATACAGAAACATTACAAATACTAAGTTTTGTAGAACAAGAATTGAGCAAAGATTTCAATAATACGACATTAAAGCTAATAGTAACAGAAGCCCTACAAATAGATTGTTTTTCGTGCATAGGAATTTTTGGAAGTAGAATAAACGGAAAAGCAACAAAAGAATCAGATTGGGATTTATTTATAATAACAACAAAAAGAAAAGAAATGGATAAAATAATGTCGAAATTTCCATTTGCAAAGAATATTCAACTTCAAGTAATTGATGAAGAAGAATTCGAAAATAGCCTTATGTCAACTGAAGAGACAGTAGTTAAGCACATAATAAAAAATAAGCAAATAATATACAACCCATATCCTTTTTATAATATTATTTACAAATGGGAGAAAATGAAATATGCTCCAAACTGAATATGTAAAAGAAGAATATAAGAAACTTTTATCCGCTAAAGATAAACCTATTAGAGAAAATGCTACCGTTCAAAGCCATTTAATATGGCAAAAAGCAGTAAATGATCTTTCTCTGTCGAACGGACTTCTAAAGTTATCAAACACGAATAGTCTAAAAGATGCACTTGGATATCCGAAAGACACAACTTTCTATGACTGGGTTATCGTAACCTCATACTATTCAATTTTTCATGCAACTAAAGCACTTTTAGGACTAAAAAAAAATTAAAATAGATAATCGAATGCATCATGCGACGTTGATTGCATTTTCAAAACATTTTATTATTAATGGAGAACTTGAAGCAGAACTTTTCTTAATTTATGAAGATGCAGAAAAGAAAGCACATGATCTACTGAATATCTTAGAGGAAGAAAAAGCGAAAAGAGGTATTTTCCAATATCACAGGTTATCTAAAAATAATTTTAAACCAGCGGAAGAATCTCTAAATAACGCTAAAAAATATTTAGAAGTTGTTAAGGAAGTTTTAGTTAAGAATAAAGTTATTTGAGGCACATACAAATTTCTCACATAAATATAATTTATAATAAGAATTACTATAAAAATAAGCAGACAAACAGCACACTTCCCACAGGTCAACCACCGGCGTGAGGTATATAAAGCACAACTTCGCATCAAAAGTACAAGGAAATTACTAGAAATATGGACTGCTCGATAGAAAGATTTATAAGTAATGGTAACTTAACTTACCACATGGTAGAAAATATTACCAACATTAAACTAGAGATCGTAGCACTATTTAGAAACAATTACTTAAGTGAATTCCACATAAGGCAAATGGCAACAATGATAAAAAAAAGCCATGTCGGACTATTACCTCATCTAAACGAGTTGGAAAAGAATAAAATACTTATTTCAAAGGAAGTTGGCAGAAGTAAAGTTTACAGTTTAAATATATCTAATAATCAAGTTCGAGAATTCTTGTCTTTTGCGGAGAAAAATAACTCTATAGAATTACTTAGTAAGGAAATATTCATTAAAAAAATATATGAGGAATTCATAAATTTGGATCTAACAGGTACGTTAATATTATTTGGAAGCTATGCTTCAAAAACTAATACAAAAGAAAGTGACATAGATTTGCTTTATTTAGGAGATTTAAAAGAAAGCGAAAGTAAAAAAATTAAAGATTTAGGAAAAATATACAACAAAGAAATCCATTTGGTTTAAATGAATATTAAACAATTCAGAGAACAATTACTAAAACAAGGAGCTCTAGCAATTGAAATCATTAATAATCATACAATTTTATACAATCATGATATTTTTATTAATGAGATTTGGAGGTTTTATGAAAGAAAAAGATAACGACTATTGCTTTTGCTTCAAAAAATCAAACGGATTAAAGTTAATATCTCCTAATGAAAATTTAATCAAAGTTTACAAAAAAAAATCAAAATCAGCCCTAAATATGCTTCAATCTGCAATCGATAAACAAGAAGATGACTGGATTTTAGATACTTCATATTATGCAAAGTATTTTATGATTTACGCATTATTTATGAAAGTAGGAATTAAGTCCGAAATACACGATTGCACAATATTTGCTTTAAAATCAGTATTTCACGAAGTGAAAACAGTAAATTTAGAACTTTGCACGGATTTAGAAGAATCAAGAGACTTAAGAGTCGGAGCACTTTATTACGACAAGGATTTTGGTAAAGAGGAAATTCTAAAAAGAGCCAATTCGGCTCCTGATTTTTGCTTAGAAGTCGAATCAATAGTCGATAGAATATCAAAAGAAGATATAATTAAAATTAGAATTCAGTTTGATAAAGTTAAAAATAATTTAAAAAAAAATACTATTTGATACAGATAAATTACTCATAATAAGATTTATAAGTAATCTAGCACAGGGTTATATTGTAAAGGGAATAGTAAAAACGAAAAAAGAGGATTAGAGATGTACGATATTATTGTTGGTCGAAGTGATGAGGATAAAGAGAAATACGGCACTAGAGGTGCAGTTCTATTAGCTAAACATTATGTTAAAATGGGTCAAACCACTTCTTTGTCTAATAAAGTTTACATGGATATTACTCGTTCTCACGTTATGCTTGTATGCGGGAAGAGAGGAGGGGGCAAGTCTTACACTTTGGGGGTCATTGCAGAGGGACTATCGGACATCCCAAAAGAAATTGCTAATAATCTTGCTATTGTTTTAGTTGATACAATGGGAATTTATTGGACTATGAAGTATCCAAATAAAA
>CAZKZU010000098.1:0-3102 GCA_964557345.1 uncultured Methanosarcinales archaeon | reverse complement strand
TAAAATATCAAGCACGATAACAAGAATTGGTCTAAAAAGAATATAGCCCCACCCGGATTCGAACCGGGGTCTCAGGATCCAAAATCCTGAATGATTGACCGCTACACTATGGGGCTGCGATATCTATCAAAGAAAATAGTTATTTTATAAAGATTGTTATATGAAGTCGTTTAGTTTGTCTTAAGTATTACTGCCAAGTTCGCATGCTTAGAATTAGATTAAATGACCATAAACGCTCGGAGGAACTGACTCCTCGCTATGGTTTATAGCTCAACGTCGATTATGTGTCAGAAATCGAAGATTTCTGAGCATGCTCAAGAACCATAGTTCTTGACACGAACAATCCAGGCAGTATACTTAAGGATTTAATTACGGAAAATGAACTGGCTAAGATCAAAACTTAGATTAAAACATTACTTCCCTGTACTGCCAAATCCACCTGTTCCTCTTGAACTGTCAGAAAGATCTTCTACTTCTTCAATTATTGCAGTTTCCTTCTTTTGAATTATCATTTGAGCTACTTTTTGATTTTTTAAAAACATATAATCTTCAGATCCTAAATTAATCATGCCAATCATTATTTCTCCTCTATAACCAGCGTCAATTACGCCACCAAGAGTTTTAAGCCCAAATTTCATAGAAAGCCCACTTTTATCCCAAATTAAACCAACATAACCTTCTGGGATTTCCATAGCAATACCTGTTGGAATCATAGCCCTTTCTTTTGCCTTTAAAACAAAATCTTTAGAAGCAAGTAAATCAAATGCAGCATCTCCAGAAAGTGCATATTTTGGCAAATTAACAGTCTTATCTAATCTTTTTATTTTAAGCATCATAACTTATCAAAAAAATAAGAATTTTCCTAATTTATAATAATTACTATAATAGACAGACATTTTAATTAAATTAAATTAAATTATATTAGATTATATTAGATTATATATTATATTAAGAAAAATAAGACAAAATTGCTTAGTTATTATCTCTACAAAGTCTATTATACTCTTCGTGATTCATAGCATCAAGAACTTTGACTTTATGTCCAGGTAAAACAGTATAAATTACTCGAGTATAACCATTTGTTCTAAGCTTGTAAAAATTATCGTGACCAGGGAATCTTCTTGTAAGATTTTTAAAAGAATGTCTCCCTTCACTTCTTAATATTACTTCACCTTTATTTAAATCTCTAGACAACACTTGAACAGCTCTATCAATTTCTTTCTTAAAGCCATTTGCATACCTATGCATTACGCCATCAATGTTAACAGAATATTTTGCGGGAGTTTGAAGCACATATAATTGAAATTTTAATTCGTCATTTTCTTTTTGAGTTGTTTTCAATGAAGATCCTTGTTGTTCAAGCTGTCGTGACAATTCTGAAATTCGAGCAACGTATTTTCCTTCTTTCACAGAAAAATGATGTTTTACAGAATCACTATCAGATACACATTTTTTAGTTCGAGCTTCAAGATTAGCACATTTAGCTTCTAATTGCTCATTAGTAGGTCTAAGTTTTAGAATAGTATTTTCAACTTCTAAAGTATTATATCTTTGAGTTAAATCTGCTCGCAATGCGGACTCTCTTGTGATAACATCTTTCAATTCAGTTTCTAAAACAGTTAATTTTCTAAGTGCCTCATCATATTGCGACTTAATAGCCATGTTTTGTTCATGTTCTTTTTTAATAGTGCCAACTTTTTTCTGAATCTCTTTTACAATTCCATCTTTTAATGCTAAAGATTCTCCCATTTGAATAAAAATTTGATTCATAATTTTATATTGTAATTTTAAATCTTTTTCAACATCATCATTTCCTCTAGGAGGAAATTTAGTTCCTAAATCCATAAAAGCATTTTCCATTCCCGGAATACAAAAATAAAGTAAAGATTCATATTTTCCATAATTAGGCAAAGGAATATACCCTACATGATGCGTAAGTAAACCAAACATCAATTTTGCTGCACTATCAAGTTGAGAATCTGTTTCATTATCAACTAGACTTGATAAGAATCCTAAAGTTTTATCATCTCTTATTACATTTGCTGGTAAAAGTCTAGCTGCAGTTAAATATTTCTTATTTTTTGCAATTAAATCTTTTATTAATCTATATTGCATTTCTTTAATAACAGGATTACGATTTAATGATTCTGAATCATGAATTTGGCTTGGATGACCAATTTGTTTTTTGATTTCCTTTGGTAAATATTTATAATAATCTTTATACAAATCAGCAGGGTCATAAATTAAATCCATTAAAACTGATTGTAATAATCTAGTTTTACTCATATCGCCATGCTTTGCTAGCTTGTAAAGTTCAGTGAAATTCTTTGAACCTTTTACAACATCTACTTTACAAATATCTTCAAAGAAAATTTTACTTACTGCTTCTTCAGTTGGATATGCAGATTTTATAATGCAATCTAAAAAACCAGCTTCAAAAAAATAATGATCTCGCTCAAAAATAAGTCCAACTCTTGACTGTAATTCTCTTACAGGAGTAGTCATTACATCAACAACTTCAAAAATTTGCTTTTTACGATCTAATTTATCCTTATGAGGAAAAAACTGATCAAATGCAGGATTAGATAATATAGTTTCTAACGATGTAGTCATTGTCTCTCAAAAGTAGTTAATTTGTAGCTATTTATAAAGATTATGTTTAAATCTACTAATACGAAACCCTCATAGTCTGCATCTTTACCGCAGTACAATTTATGACGACAGTATGTTCGTTATGGGGGAGGCCCGAAAGAAAATTGCGATTTTCATCCTTCAAAAAAAGCTATTTTTTGAAACCTACGGGGAAATAGAACTGTCGAGTATGAACAGCGAATCACGAGGACGGATGCAGACTAAAAGTCGGAGGGTTTCATATTAGCCACTTAAATCGTGACTATAAAACACACCTAAAACCCATTAGAAACGCATAATCACCAAACTTAATACCAAATCAAACAAAAAAAGCACATAAATTAAAATTTAATTATAAATAATAATAGAAAATAAAGTATCCTCGATAATAGCCATTAAAGAATATAATTAAATCTAGCGAAATATTTATAAATTACTACTCCGAAAGTAAACGAATGACAAAATCAAATA
>CAZKZU010000097.1:0-3393 GCA_964557345.1 uncultured Methanosarcinales archaeon | reverse complement strand
AGTGGTTTTGTCCTCCAGATACAAATAAGATCTTATCTCCTGTAAAATAATTCTTCGAATAGCCTTGAGAAAGCTGAGATTCACTTAATTTAACTGGTGTGCTTCCTCCTCCTCCACCGCCTCCGCCTCCGCCTCCCGAAGAAGCACATGTTCCGCAATCAGAAGAACAAGTAGAACAAGTCTCCCCAGCTAAAGTAGTACAAACAGTGTCTCCGCAAAAAGATTCCCTAGTTGTGTAATTAGAGAAGCTAGAAACATTGAAAATAAAAGTGTTGTTTATATGACTTAGTTTATTGCAATACTGTTGCTGGCAGATTTGTCCATCCTTGTAAATTATTGGAAATGAAAAAGTAATATTGTATAAAGTTAATGTTGCAGAAGTGTTTAATATACTTAATGCAGAAGAATTAAGATATGCAAAATTATAAGAGATATTGATGTTTCTATCGAAGTCTAAATTTTCTAAAGTTAAATTTACATTAGTAAAGTTTATTCTTCCAGAAGTATCATTTTCAAAAGTAATGTTTAATCCTATGAAAGAAGAGATATTAGAAAAATTAGTAGTCAATCCATTAAAAATACTTGCATTAATAGAAGGTCTAAAAATATATAGAGTCACATTATTGCTATATGTTTCATTGACAGCATCGTTTGCTATAAACTGTATATCTCTGTATCCATAAAAATTTGTCTCTGGAATAAAAGTTGCTAATCCTGTATTCTGATCAATAATAATACTAATGTTTTGAACGCTAGTATTTGAATAAACTAACAAATCTCCATCGCCGTCTGAGAAGTAATTACTCAAATTTACTATTTTATTAGAATTTATTGTCCAATTCAAGTTTGGAATTGACAAATTGGTTGGAGGTCTGTTGATTAAGTTTGCTAATGTCCATGCACTATAATTTAAATTTCCCGCACTATCATTTACCCACCATCTAAACGAGAAGTTTTCTTCAGAGGTTGTTACATTAAAAGATCTTGACAAGTTAGCTTCTACTCCTGAAAGAGCATAGCTATAATTTATCATGGTTCCAGTATGGTTACTTTCTACTCCTCCATAACTAAGTCCGTAATTATCTAGTAAAGTAATATTAGTCATAAAACTTTCATATCTTCTGATAAAATTAGAGGCGGTATTGTTTAAAAAAATAGGTGCAGAAAGGTCTACTGTGATATTGCTTTTTGTAAGATTTCCACAAATATTTAATTTACATGCGCTAAAAGTCAAATTATATGCTCCTTCTTCAGGATTCCACCCATACCAATATAATAAACTTGAATTTAGAGTTGCAACTCCTAAATAATTTCCATTCTGATAAAATGATACATTATCAATCCCCTCATTGGCTGGATCGAGTACGGTTATTGTGATATTTTTTGGAAGATTTGAAGATCCAATAAAGGCATTAGAATTAATATTATTTACGCTTATTGAAGGTGTTAAACTACTTACATTTCCGCCGAAGAAATGGACAAGCATACTCGCACTTTCGGCACTTTCAACAAAAACCGAGGCAGTAGTTACATATCCTAGGTTGGTGCTAGAATTTGGAGTGGTTGTTGAATTAAAATACTGTTTTCCATCATTGCTAGAAAATGCAGCATCATTTATGGAAGAAGTATATTCGGGTATTACTCCCTTTATAGAATTTGAGTTAATTTGATTAGAGCCAGTATAGTAATTTATAATGCCGTTGTCTATATGCCAAATCAAAATTCCTTCTTCAGGAATGTAGGTATCAAATCCTTGTGCTTTTCTATTTTCAACAATAAAATATTCTATTTCAGAATTTAAGTTAGAATCATTTACAATATATGCTTCAGAGTTATTTTCGATATTCTTTATATAATAGGATCTTGGCGTTTCTTTTACTTCAATTGGTGTTAACCATCCTAATTTTATTTTGCACCATGCACTCATATGGGTCGGAACTGTGCCATCATCGCCTGGTCCTGCCCAAGATCCATAATCCATTAGATCCCATTTGCCAACAATATTTGAAGTGGGATCTGTAGTTTTATAAAGATCTGGAAGGCCCAAATCATGCGCAGTTTCATGTGCAAATACTCCTACTTGGCCAAATTCAGGATCCATAGTATAATCATAGACTTTCTTTCCATCAACTATTTGTTCTGGATAAACCTCCCAGCTATGTGACCAAATATCATTTACAGCATAAGATTCCTCTTGACCATATCCTGCATGAATAATTATCAAATAGTCTACATATCCATCATTATTTAAATCATAATTTGCAAAATTCACCTCGGGATCAGCCAATAATACTGCCTCTCTGGCCAATTCAGATATGTCTACATTACAGTCATCAATATCAACACAATCGGAACCATAATAGGCGAGATTGTGAGAACTGTTGTACCACTTGTTTCCTGCAACCTCTCCTGTGAAGTTCAACTGACCATAAGAAGTTTCATAAAAATAGTTTGTCATGCTCAAAGGATTTGAAGCATTGAAAAGCATATTTTTAAAATAATCTGCAGTATGGGTGGGATCTTGGCTTTTATCTGTAAAATTAATTAAAATTACTAGGGCTTTTTGAGTTCCTGTTGTAGGGGAAGAAAGTCTTGGAGATCCTTTTTTAGAGACCTCCTCAGAAGAAGAACTTCTAGGTGCGTTTGTATTATCTGTTAGTATTTTTTTAGAATCCATTTCATATTCAAGTAAATTTTCTGCAGTTAATGCTTTGACAGAAGAAGGATTTACTTGTCCTACTTTTCTATTTTCATCAAAATTAAATTGAGAAACAGAAAATCTTGAATTTATTCTGTCTAAAGAATCATAGATCCACCAGTCGTCTTGTTTCCTTATTATATATCTTTCTTTTGTTTCATACCATGCATTATTTTCATCCCCTCTCAAATAGCCTTCAAAACTTGTCCCATCTGGCTGCTGAAAATTGTGAACAACAGGTCTTGAAGGAACTGCACTAGTAAAACTCATTAGCAAAGAAAAAATTAAGAAATAAAATATCCAACTAAATTGTGACTTCATATTCATATACTCTCCATTTATCGTAATCATAAGAAACATTAGCTAGAATAACTTCTCCAATTTTTATTCCTTTTAACACTATGTCCGTTTCACTCTCTCCAATCGGAGGCATGTCTACTGTTGTTTCTAAAACGCTCCACTGAAAAATAAAAGTATAATTTTTCTCAATTTCTAATTTTATACTTTTATTTCGGTAGTCCGCATTATAGTAAGTAATATTTAAAATTTCTATTTCTGAATTATCCGCACTAATATTAACTATTTTTCCGATAATAACTGCAGTGTCTATCATGGGTTTCTGAGGCATATTTTTCTCCTTAATAGAGGTATTACATTCTCCTCTAAAAAATTTCCATTCTTCACATTCACTTCCA
>CAZKZU010000096.1:0-3440 GCA_964557345.1 uncultured Methanosarcinales archaeon | reverse complement strand
CGATTAAATATTTGAACATTGTCGATGGAACCGTTGAATGGACTTATTATAGAACCGTGCATTCCAAACATTATGCCTGTTACAGTACATCCAGTCCCAGTCACATTTGATTTTAAAATACCATTTGCATAAAGTAAAGTATTTCTTCCATCATCTACTCCAGTTAACATAGTCCAATTATTAAGAGGTATAGAATAAGAAACATTATACGCATTTCCACCACAGGTAAAAAATGGGATACCGCTATTTCCTAATCTTAAATGAGGATTTGCAGAAGTACTACCTCCTGAAACAAATTCAGCATTTTCAACTAATGCCCTCGGATTAACCCAAGCAGATACAGTATAACCCGTAGTTGCAGTAGTTATACTAATTGTTGGACCAACGATTCTATCATCCACTCCATCAAAAGTATAAGCTCCAGTTCCATTTACTCCGCCAGTCGCATTCCATATTGGAGCAGTTAAAGCATTCGTAGGATAATTTGTCAAAGTTCCTGTTGTATTTACTAAAGAAATATCTGTAGTTGAAGATCCAGTAAACTCATCAAATTGCAAGTGCAATTTTTGCTGGTCATACATACTTGCTATTTCAGAAGTTGTTAAAGTTCGATTGTAAATTCTAACTTCATCTAATGATCCATTAAAATAATTCACTCCATTTGTATTTAATCCAATTACTACTACATTACTTTGAGCCGTATATAATGGATAAAAAGTCGGAGTTCCTACTCTACCATTAACAAAATATGTTGTTCCATTGTAAGCATCAAATTCCCAAACATTTGTTGATGAAGGTCTTACCCAGACACTACTTGAATTAACAGTAAAATTATTATTTCTATTTGTCGAAGTTGCATTTACATCAGTTGTTAAGTATCTAACAATAACTATTCCTGAACCACCGGAACCTACTGCATTTGCACCATGAGCTCCACCTCCGCCACCACCCAAACCATTAGTTCCCGAAGTATAAGTTAATCCCCCACCACAAGTTGCACTACCAGCATAACCTCCAGTTCCCCCACCGGCATAACAAACTAATGAACCATTTATACTTGAATTAATTCCAGGTCCGCCTGTCCCACTTACCGAATTTGAAAGAGGAGCAGTTCCATTTCCACCAGCTCCACCACCACCCCCGGCAGTAATCCAACCCGCAACACTATTTCCTCCATTGAAACCTTGTCCCACCATTCCGTTACCACCATAATAAGTATTCCACGACCCAGCTCCACCGCCAGAACCCCCATTAAGACCATTACTACCAAAACCACCTCCGCCACCACCAATTGCAACTAAAGAAAATGCAGAGGAATTCTTACCATTTCTACCAACAGAACCAGGATTAACTGGTTGGGGTGCTAATCCACCATCGCCGACGGAGATATTATATGTTCCACTAGTTATATTAATATTACTTAATATC
This sequence comes from uncultured Methanosarcinales archaeon, assembly GCA_964557345.1. Taxonomy (GTDB): domain Archaea; phylum Nanobdellota; class Nanobdellia; order Woesearchaeales; family DATGWN01; genus CAZKZU01. The sequence continues at coordinate 2,012 of CAZKZU010000096.1, read as the reverse complement.
AAACCACCAGCACCCCCTCCGCCAGATGCTGCTTGAGCAAAATAAGCTGCACCTGCACTTCCGCCACCAGCAACAATTAAAACACTAACATTAACATTATTTGGAAAAGTAATTACTCCATTTTTCTTAAAAGTTTGAACAGTATATAATCCATCGTAAGTTATTGTTCCCGAAGATGCGATTATCGATTGATTAATTCCATTGAAATAAGTTCCATTATTAATTTTTCCAGAACCAGCATTATTTGCAACACCATTAAAATAAGTTCCATTATTAAAACCAGTCGAATCAAAGGCAATTGTTGCATTATCATTATCAAAACTCCAATAAGAAACTAAATTACTATTACTCGGATAAACATAAATTCCAAAAGTATTATTTGCAGAGATTGTTCGTCCTGTAAGTCCTACTTGATAAATAGTATTAATCTCGGTTGCATTTAATGCTCTGCCCCAGATGATTACGTCGTCGATGGAGCCATTAAAATAACCATTTCCCCCATCGTAACCGATTCTAGTTATAGTAGTAGGTGTAGCAGGAGTTGCAGTAGTTAAAGCACTAGATTTAATTCCATTTTTATAAAGATACCAAGTAGTATTTTCCCTAACTAGGGTTATATATTGCCAAGTATTCAAATCAACCGTAAATGCTGAACTATAATGAGCAACTCCACCAAGACCTAATGCCCAATTATAAACTCCATTATCATGTTCCATAATTGAATATCCGTTGTTAGAAGCACCATTAGCCAGAGCGATTCCATGATAGGAATAACTAGTAGGATAAATCCATGCTGATAAAGTAACATTATCTGTTTGTGTAGTTACTACATTTCCCGTAACATAATCATTAACTCCATCAAATTGTAAACTTCCATTAATTACAGAAGTCCCATTTGTATTTCCGTTCCACCAATATTGTTTTGTTAATCCAGAAGAATTTCCTGAATTATTGTAAATACTATTATCTTGAATTAACCTACCTTGCTCATATAAAGAACGATTAGAATAATTTAAATTAAGATAATTTAAACCATTAGAATTAAAATCCATTGCTAAAACTCGAGATGCATTTGCTAAACCTAAATTATATAATTCTGAAACTTCAGATGAATTCAAAATACGACTATATATACGAACTTCATCAATCATTCCGGGCCATTTCCTACTAACCGGATCGTACATATCTGTACCAATAGTAAAAGGTTCACTTTGAGTAATATTATTTGTAGGACCTAGTGCTGAAATACTTGTATTTATTCCGTCGATATAAATATTGACTGCTCCCGTTCCGCCTAAATAAGTTGCTACAACATGATGCCATTGACCAATTGAAAAAGAATTTGCAGGAGTACTTAATTGAGCAGTGTTTATCCAAAAAGATAAAGCATTTGAATTAGTAAAACTAGAACATAATTTCAAAACATTTGAACCGCCACCAGAAGTAGTCTGACTAAATAGTCCTTTATTTAAATTTGCCCCGATTGTACTACGAGAATAAGCCCAGAGAGAAACAGATATTTGATTAGAATTATTCAAAAAAGTAGTATTTGTAGTATTCAAATAATAAGTACCAAAAATATAAGCGCTACCAATAACCCCAGAACTATTTAAAGAAGGACAACTTCCAAGAGTACAATTTAAATTATATCCATTCCCACTTACATCTGACATATTGCCGTCAAAAGAATAATAAGCAACTAACCCATTAACAGGACCAGAAATAGTTTGGTTAGAAGTATTAGAACTCCCACTTCCATTACCACCACTTAAACTTACCGCATCATAAGTCAACACATTTCCTGCAAGTCGAGTAGCTCCTAAACTATCAGTATACATAATTCCAATTATAGGAGTTTTTCGATTTGATAAAGGATAAGATGATGAATTAACAACAGAACAATTTATTGAAACACTTTGGCCAATATTAAGTACAGCAGGAAGTGCAGGAATTGTATTTGAAGAATTACAAGTTAAATTTGCTTGCTGATTAATTCTAAATTCAGTAACAGT
>CAZKZU010000095.1:0-3502 GCA_964557345.1 uncultured Methanosarcinales archaeon | reverse complement strand
GTCTGCATCTTTACCGCAGTACAATTTATGACGACAGTATGTTCGTTGCGGGGGATGCCCCCTACGGGGAAGCAGAACTGTCAAAACCGTTATGCGGTTTTGAGCACAGTCGGAATTCCATTATTGTGAAATTAATTACTTTTGTATTAATGCAGTAAGAGAATTCCGATGTATTGATTACGAACAGCGAATTACGAGGACGGATGCAGACTAAAGGCCGGAGGGTTTCCTATTATCCTTAGGAGGCTTAGAGGTTAGTAAAGCATATTTGATTAGAAAACCAATTGTAGGGTTCAGGGTTTTTGTTTCCTGTTGAGTTATCGCATTGATAAAATGCCAAATATAAATTAAGATTTTTATCTAGTTCATGCACTAATTTTCTCGCTAAACTATTGGCTTTTGTCCATTTGCCTGTTTTTTGACCTGAATTCCAGATGTTGTATGCGTCATCATGTTTTTCAACTATTTGTAAAACATCTTGGTCTTGGCAAAATTGTTCTAAGTATTGTCTTGCAAAAAATCCGTGATGATTTTGTCCTACTCTTGGCATTGATTTATCTACTTTGTATTTTAATGTATCATGTGTTAACGCAATTAATCGTAATTTAGATTTCTCATAATAATGGCGATCTAAATGAAATTCACCTATTTTATCTAAGACATCTTTTATGTGATACAATACTTTTCCTTCTGGATGACCTGGCCTAGGTTTTCCGTAGTCTACTCCAGTTAAAAATTCAGGAGTGGAAATTATTTTTAATTCTAATTCAGAGATTGGTTTTAATACAGATGTAACTTCTGATATAGTAGTCATATTAGACTAAATTAATCAGGGGTTATTAAATATTATCACTATTTTAGTATCCGGAATAAATTTTTAATAATTTCTATACTGCCAATTCGCCAATATTCTTTTTTCCGGCATTCGCCTGAGTATAGTCGCAACGCTCGATCGCTATGCGCTTCTCGCTGCTCCATACAGTCATACGTAATATCGGCTCATACATAGGCAGTATAGTATTTTATTATTTTTTTGATGCATTTTACTATTTTTGATAAAATAAATTAAAGTTTTAGAAAATAATTATTAAAAAAATAAAAAAAGCTAGTTAAGTATTTTTAATGTGTTTACTTCTTTAAGCTAGCGTTAATGTCTTCGTAAAGTTTAATTATTTCTTTGTATATTTCTCCAGTTGTGTCTTGTTTTTTACCTTCTGAAATATATTTTGTTCTAAGTTCAGTGTACAATCTATTTACTGTTTGCATATTGTTCTTTGCAAGTTCCTCATAACATTTATTTATTAATTGAGGTATGTCGTTAACTTTGTTGTCTTCTTGAACAGAATCCATTTTCAAAGACATCATTTTTTTCTCGAATTCTCTTTTTTGTTGTTCAATTTCTTGTTCAAGATATTCGATTGCGTCGTCTTCTTCATTAATTTCTGTTTTTAATCTATTGTTTTCTTTTTCAAGTACAATATCTTCTTTTTTAAATTTTCCAGATCTTTTAATTTCGTCTGCTTTTTTATCTAACTCTATCTCTTTTTCCCGTAGGGCTGCATCTTTTAGCGCAAGTTCTGATTTAAGTTCTTCTATTTTTTGCTTTTGATATTTTTGTGATATTTTTTGATTTTCTAATTCTTCTTGTAATTTTTTTATTTGTTGGTATTCTTTGTCTTTTTTGGAAGCTTCCATTTCTGATTTTAGCGCTTTTTCTTCTTTTTTTTTTATTTCTTTTTCTTTTACGCTAAGGTTATTTTCTTTCGAATCTAAATGTAAATGTCTTTCTCTGATTTCTTCATCCATTTTTTTGTACATTTCTTCTAAATATTTTTGCTCTCTAACATTTGGAGTATCAGTTTCTACTTTTCGATCTAAGTTAATGTCTTCTTGAAATCCTTGTTTTATTTCCTCAGGTAATTTTACTTCATTATTTTGAATTTCAACTTTAGGTTCTTCTTTTTTTCCAAATAGTTTTGAAAAGATTGATTTTTTTTCAGGAACTACTTGTGTTTCTGTAGCTAATAGTGTTGCAGGATCTTTTGGTACATCTATTGACGCAACAACTGGTTTTTCTGCAGTTTCTTTTGCTTTAACTGGTAATGTCAAATCTATTTCTTCATCAAAAATCATTTTTTTATCTTCTGCTTTAATGATTGGTTGATTGGACATGACTTCTTCTTTTTTTGGTGCTTCTTCGAGAACGGGAGTAGTTTCTTTTTTTCCAAACCAATTAAATAATCCTTTTTTTGGTTGTTCCTCAGGAATTTGAGTTGGTTGTGCATCCATTGGTTGGTTGTCGCCTAATTTAGTTTGTAATTCATTGAAATCAGGAATGTCGTTAAAATCAAATTCTTTTTTTAATTGATCTTTTCCATTATCTGTAAATACTGGTAAGCTTTCAAGAGTTTCAGGAGCTGCCATAGCTTCTTTTCTTTCAGAAATTGATTTTATTTTTTTAGGAGTAGTTTTTTGTGTTTTAGCTTTACTTTTAGAAGGTTTAGTAATTTTTTTGGTTACTTTAGCTGGTGCTTTTACTTTAGAAGCTTTTTGTTTTATTATTTTTTTTACAGCCGGCTTAGATGATTTTATTGCCTTAGCTGGTGCTTTTGTTTTTACAACTTTAACAGGTGCTTTACTCACCTTTTTAGCAGTAGCCTTAACCTTAGATACTTTTTTAACAGATTTACTTTTATTAGCCAAAATACTTACCCCCTTTTTTAACTATAACCTTTAATTAATATAGACTAGAGCATTTAAACCGTATTTAAATATTAGTAATCTTTGAAGAGTGGTTATAGGCAATAATTATTTAAAGTCATATTAAATATTATGTTTGTGGCAGATAGTGATTTAATTACGGTAAATTATGATCTTGTTCCTAGACGTTTGAGTGTTAAGGAAAATTATTCTACTGAGCAAAGGAATCAAATCCTTGAAATGATGAAAATATATAGGAATGTTTTGCTTTATGCAGGTAGAATTCAAGGAATTGGTTCAGAATTGGATGCTCCAGAGTTTAATGCGTTAGAGATCCTTTTAGAAGTAAAGAAACAAGCAGATTTATTGCCTCCAAAAATTAAGCAATTAGATCCAAAGCCATTTGAAACTATAGAAGAAGCTATAAGGTATTGTCAAAAATAATTTTGTTATCGGTGTTATTATTTATAAATTTTAATTTTATGATTTATTTCTTCATTTAGAGTTTTTATATATAATTCTAGTTGTAGTTGAATTTCAGTCCAATCTTTTTCTATTATCTGATTTCCGTAATATTGAACTCCGTTTCTTTTAGTTCGAATTTTTTCAAAGAAGTCCCAGTTTAAATCTAATTCAGGATGCTTTATGCATAAATATGAGTATAAACATTGGTGATTTTGAGATTTAACTTTGTCGAATAGGAGGAGTGTTTCTGTGAATTGATGTAGGACATCATAATATAGTTTGTATATCGAGCCATATTTTGGATCTTTTGTTTGGAGTAATGCTTTTGCACTTTCTA
>CAZKZU010000094.1:0-3557 GCA_964557345.1 uncultured Methanosarcinales archaeon | reverse complement strand
CAGCAGATCTAGTAATATCTAAACTACTAGCAATCAAATTCGGCGAAGATTGAATTAAATTCAAACAAAATATCAAATTCTTAATCTAATTAATAGCATCTAAAATCGCTTCATCGAATTCATCATAATTAGATACATCATTATGCCCTGCACCCTTAATCAAAACATACTTCTTCTTTTCAGTTGAAAGACTCTCAAATAACTTTTTTGAAAAAGTATTAGGTATAACAACATCATTATCTCCATGAATAATAAGAACATTTCCTTTAAAATCTTTATCCCACTTAACATTATCATATCTTTCAGTTAGCATCAAAAATGCAGGATAAATAACAAACTTAAATTGCACTAAATCAACTAATCTAGAAAAAGGAGCGACCAAAATTAAATAATCAACATCACCTAAATACGCATGATAACTCGCAACCCCCGAACCAATACTTTCACCATATACAGTCACAAAATTAAAAGACTTTTCTTCAATAAAATCATGAATATGTTGAACATCTTGCAATATTAATTTTTTAGAAGGCGTTTTATTATCATTCGAATAACCAGCATATTCAACAAAAATTATTGAATCATTAGAATTATTTAGCAAAGACTTAAAATAACTTCTATCACATGCTGATCCAGCATTCCCGTGATAAAAAACAAAAACATCTTTTGAATTTTCTTTATAATAGAATCTTGTACCACTATATTCAACTTTTTGATAATCTTCAAAGCCAATACAACTCTTAAAATCTTGAGTATTAGGATAATAAAGCATTGATTTTTGAATAACAAACAAATATATTCCAAAAACAAGATATAGTACTGCAATAATTACTAATATATCAACAAATATCCTCTTAAGATTCATAATTAAATGAACATGATTCATCTTTATAAATATTCTTTTACCAAAAACGCACTTCTTTTAGTTTAAGTATGCGGCCAATTCGCCCATCGGGATTTTGTTCGCTAGCGCTCACGAATAGTCGCCACGCTCCGTCACTATGCGTTCGTCGCTGCTCCATCAATATCGGAATTCATAGAATTCCGACTATGCTCAAAAATGAAATCATTTTTGACAGTCATACGTTCAAATGGCTCATATCCAGGCTGCATACTTAATTGATGTAGTTGGGGAAAATAAGCTAATAATAAGACACCAAGGAATAAACTTTATAAATAAAGATTGAAATAGATAACTCTATACTAATTAAGTATTATTTAAAAAAAAAGAGAGATTTTATTTAAAAGAGAGTAAAGAAGAGGTGTGATGATGAAATTTAAGACTAAAAGAGCTTCGCTAAGCCTATCTATTGACATGATTGTTTTTGTAGTAATAGGTTTTGTAATGTTAGGACTAATGTTGACATTAGGAAGAAAAATTGTTGAAGGAGCAGGAGAAACTTCTTCTCAAGTTAGTGAACAAACAAAACAGCAAATTATCAACGAACTTACTAAAAGTGACAGCCCATTATATTTCAATCAAAGAGAATTTGATGTAAATTTTGGACAGAAAAAAACAATAACGTTCGGAATTAAAAATATAAATCCAACAGAAAGTAACCTTGCAATTATAATTGTAAATGGAAATGGAACGCCTATGGCTCCTAAAAATAAAGTATCTATGTTTGATTCAAAGGATGCTGAAGGAGTTTTTTTCTGGGATAATACTCCTCAAAGATTAGGTGCAGGAGCTGGTAAAGTATTTGACGTGCAATACTATGCCCCAAAATCAAAAAATACATATCTGTTTAAATTTATGCTATATGATGTAGTAAACAATCAAACTGTATCAGAACAAACAATTTTCATGAACGTAAATTAAGAGGTAATAATCAATGGTAAAAATAAAAAAACGATTAACACACGCTGAAGAATTTCAGATATTGACTTTAGTAATGGATAAAGTATTATGGTTTGCATTTGGTATAACTGCATTCGGATTCTATAATATTGCAACTAATGGTGCTGCTGATTTTGTTAAAGGCATCGGATTTATGGTTGCAGGAGTTATTCTATTTGCAATATTCGTAATGATTCTAGTTAAAGAATACGAAATAATCAAATAAAAAACTCTATTTTTTTAATTTTTTATTTATATTTTAATTTTATTACGAATATACAAAAACATAAATTATAGGAAAGTGTGAAGAATAATGTATAAATCCAAAAAATCTCAATCACTTTCAATCGAATTCTTAGTTAAATTTATTCTAGCAATAATACTTTTTGCTTTAGGAGTCATTCTAATCTGGTCTATTTATACTAACGGAAAAGATATGATGAGAGCGCCAGAAACTGAAATCAGTAACAGGATTTTTGCATTAAATTGTAACTCCAAACAAGATATTTGCATAGGTGCAAATACTCTTCATATGAAACCAGGAGATAAAACCTTAGTTGATGTTAAATTATTCAATAATTTGGATGTAGACTTAAATGTAAATGCTAATCTACAGAGAATAAATAGCTCAAACGTAGAAGATGTAAGTCCAATTGTTGTACAAAATCTAATAATCAAAAATACTGAATATCAAAATATAATTATCCCAGCTAAAGGAGATAATCAATTTAGTTTCGCAATAATTCTCAATAAACAAATGCCAAGAGGAGCATATGTAATTAAAATAAATATGAATAGAGAAGCAGGCGGAGTAACTCTAGATCCAAAAATAAAACGAATTAACTTATATGTAGAATAATTTATACGTAGAAAAATTCTAATAATTACTCTGATTAGATGCATTCTGCAAATCAAAATCACATTCTTTTGAAGCAACTAAACAAGGCTTAGAAACTGGATATTCTTTAGAATTCAACCTTACTTTAATGTCAGAATAAGAATAGATATTAAAACTAAACTTCCAATTTTCAAACAACATTATACTTACAACGTTTGAAATACAACCAGGAATACCAGAAATCTTTCTCATAAATTCATCATTTGAAATACATGCGTAAAATGATTTAACATAAGCAGTCATAAACTTTGTTTTAACTTCATAACAAACAATTGAAGTTACTTCTCGTGAATCTACATTATTTAACACTAGCTCTAAAATATCAAATTTTCCCCAATATTTACTAATCATTTCTTTAGCATCCTTAAAAGAATCAGGAAAGACTATTCTATATTTAGAAATAATTTCATCCAAAGAATCAAATCTAACAACTTGAAAAATGAAGTTATTTTGCCTAGTCCGTCGTAACATAATTTGGGCAATATACTCAAAAGAATAAGCACGTAAATTATAATCATTATCTAGTCTAAATATCATAAATAATGAGTACTAGAGTCCTTAAATAATATTATGATAAAAAAATTAAAAAATCTGCCGAAAAAATGAAATAAATATAAAATAAATTGCAAATTTTCACCATAAATTAAATACTAAGACAGAATTTAATGATAATGATAATAACAATACACAAGAAACTCCTAATCAAAAAAATATACTCATAAAGAAAAATACTAAATCATAAACGAGCAACGCGGGCTCATAACCAAAAGTAGCGGAGGATAGATTTGAACTATCGACCTTCGGGTTATGAGCCCGACG
>CAZKZU010000093.1:0-3577 GCA_964557345.1 uncultured Methanosarcinales archaeon | reverse complement strand
GGACCTTGTCCTATTGAAATTAATTACTGCGGATTTTATTTAAGTAGTGATACTAATTATATTTTAAATGCGGATTTAGATTGTAGTGGTGCATGTACTGCTATTGAAGGTTATGCTGGTCCAAATACAGTTATTGATTTGAATGGGCATTCTATAATTGGACGTGATTCTGGTGATTGTTATGGTGTTGCATTTGTCTATAGTCATGATAGTACTATCAAGAATGGTATTATAAGAAATTTTGGAAATTGCGGTATTGCAATTTGGCCCGGAAGAAATAATAATCGTATTATTAATGTTACTTTGAGTAATAATCATGGATCCTGTTTGTGGGTTGGGTCTGATAATAATATAGTTACAAATGTTAATTGTACTAGTACGCCTAGTACTTATAATCAAGGTACAAATAATACTTTTATTAATTATACTGGAACTTTTATGCCTTAGATAGAATTTATTGACTTACTTTTTTAAAGTTATTTATATATAATTTATTTGATAATTAGCTGGAGTACTTAAAATGGAAAATCAAAAGCAAAACAGTAAATCTCAAACCTCAACAGAGTATCTTATCATATTAGCAGTAGTAATAATAATCGCACTTGTTGTAATAAATACTCTTGGCGGATTTCCTGGAATTGGAGCTAATTCTGTTAAGAAAGTTTCTGAGTTGAAATTACAGACTGATACAGTTGGAATTGAAAGTTATTCAATTGGAACAAATAGTTCTTTGTTTAAACTGAGAAATAATTATTTTGATACTATTACTGTTACTGAATTTAGGGTTAATCAGAACTCTAATCTTACTTGTAATTCATCTAATACAATTCCTGCACTTCCAATTGTTCTTAATATTGGAGAAAGTAAAATAATTAATTGTACTGTTGTAAATAGTTCTTCATATATTATTACGGATAGACAGACGCCTGTTGTTGGATTATTATATACAGATTCTGTTGCAAGTAATCGTCTTGCTGGAAATGTGCAAAGTTATGGTGCGATTAATTCTTCAACTAGTAGTCAAACTTATACTCCGAGTTCAACAGTATTATCGCTTAGGGATGGTTTAGTTGCATATTATCCTCTTGATGGAAATACGACTGATGGAAGTTTAAATGGTATTACTGGAGTTAATAATGGGAGTAATTATACCTCTTTAGGAAAAGTTGGTGGTGCATATAATTTTACTGGTCCGACTTATATTACTTTTTCAGATACAACTTTACCTTCGGGACATTCTAATTTTTCTCTTAGTTTATGGTTTAAATCTGATTCAGGAAATAATTGGTATAATGGAATTTTAGATTGGGGTACGAGTGGTTCTACAGGAAGAGCTGTTTCTATTTATAGTGGACAGCCGAGGGGTTATTTTACTGCAGTTCCATTTTGTTTTGATGTTTGGGCAAATGGGTTAGCTTATGGTTCTGAGTTGCATGATGGTAATTGGCATCAAATAATTGGAACTTATAATGGAACACATATTGTTATGTATGTTGATGGTACTAATAGTAGTGTTCAGAATATATTTGGTGGCGCTATGCCTAATGGTTATTCTGTAAATATGAATATTGTACTTTCAGGAATCGCTCGTATTGGAGGTTCTGGTGCTGGATTTAAAGGATTGATAGATGAAATTTCAATTTGGAATAGAACTTTGAACTTAACTGAAATATCTCAATTATATAATTCTAGTAACGGTTTAAGTTTATCTTTAGCTGGAGCACTAGCTCCTGTTTGTGCAGTAAATCAAACTAGTTGTAATGGTACAAGTTATTTGAATTGCTCGAATGGAAATTGGATTGATAATGGAAATGTAACTGGGCAATGCGGATATACTGCTCCAGGAAATGTTACTGCTCTTAGAAGTGGTTTAATTGGATATTGGCCTTTTGAAGGAAATCTTACTAGTAATGTAGGTCCTATGACTGCTGCATTTACTGGAAGTGGATCTTATGCTACGGGTGTTATTGGTCAGGCTGTAACTTTACCTGGCTCAGATTCAAGTTATATTAGAGTTACTAATGAACCTGTAATTGGAACAAATCCTTTTGCATGGTCTGTTTGGATAAAGCCAACTGTTTGGGGTCCATTTAATCAAGATAATGTTTTTGAAACTGGACAAGGTGGCGGCGATAATCAATTTGAATTAGAATATGGATTTTGGAATTCTACAGATGGATATTTCAAAATGAGTTCTTATGCTGCATGCAATAATTGGTATAATTTGTCTCGTTCTTCTTTTGAAGGAATATGGAATCACGTTATCATATCTCGTGAAGGAACTGAATTTAAAATTTATATTAACGGAGTATTAAGAATTCAACAAACGTGTAGCCTTAATTTACCTAGAAATAATTTTAATTTTGGTTATAGAGAATACTATGGCGGTAATGGTTTTAAAGGAAGTGCTGATGAGCTTGCAATGTGGAATCGTTCTTTGAATACAACAGAAGTTGCACAATTATATAATTCAGGAACGGGATTAAGTTTAAGTTAATAATTAATTTAGTTGATTAATTTCTTTATTTAAGGGTGATTGGTCACTGGACATTTGCGCACATGACATTTATAAACTTTAAATTTCTAGTATGCTTTGTCAATTAAAAGTATTTATGTTTAATCATACTAAAAAATTAGATGCTGGTAAAATAAAATGAAAACGGATTTAGCAATATTTGAAGATTATAACATTCGTCGAATTTATGATGAAAAAACTGAAGTGTGGTTTTTTTCTGTAATTGATATTGTTAAAGTATTAACGCAACAAGCTGATTTTCAAAAAGCAAGAAAATATTGGAATAAACTTAAAGAAAGATTAGTTGCAGAAGGAAGTGAGTCGGTGACAAATTGTCACCAACTGAAATTGGAAGCATCTGATGGTAAAAATTATCTTACAGATGTCGCAAATCCTGAAACTCTTTTACGTCTTGTTCAATCTATTCCTTCCCCTAAGGCTGAGCCTATTAAATTATGGCTGGCAAAAGTTGGATATGAAAGAATGCAAGAAATAGCTGATCCTGCTTTATCTTTGAATAGAGCAAGAGATACTTGGCAAAAATATGGTCGTAGTGAGAAATGGATTTCACAAAGAATGCTTGGGCAAGAAACTAGAAATAAATTAACTGATTATTGGAAAAATCATGATATTAAAGAAGCAACTGAATTTGCAATTTTAACTAATATTATTCATGAGGAATGGTCAGGAATTAGTGTAAAAGAGCATAAGGCTATAAAGAATTTAAAAACTCAAAATTTAAGAGATCCTATGAATGAAGCAGAATTAATTTTTACTGCACTTGCAGAGCTTTCCACAAGACAGATTGCTGAAACTATGAATGCAAATGGACTGAATGAAAATAAACTTGCTAGTAAGGAAGGAGGAAGTATTGCTAAAAATGCAAAAATTCAACTTGAGAAAAAGACTGGAAGAAAAGTTATTACTGGGGAAAACTATTTATTACCGAAAAAGTAATTTAATTAATATTATTTTGAGAATTAATTAATTTAAAAGAAATTTATAGAAAAAATAAAAAAAGATGCTGATAGATTATCTATTCAGCTTTTGCTTTGTGTGTTA
>CAZKZU010000092.1:0-3632 GCA_964557345.1 uncultured Methanosarcinales archaeon | reverse complement strand
AGTTTAAGTAGAATTTTTTCTAAAAAATCGACTTATTCAAAGTTCTCTATACTTATTTCTTAGAGGGCTAATGAGAGATATCTTTCTGAACTAGAATATCACTTAATATTATAAACCATAAATATTTCCCTTTATGCATGCAAACAATTAATTTTATTGTTCATCCAGAGTATGCTATTTTATCAAATGATAGAGAAGCAGTTGAGGCATATGCTAAAAGAATAGAAGAAGTAGCCAAAAGTCCTCGAACATATGTTATTACGGGCAATGTATTTCCTATGTTTAGAAATGAATTTGAAGAATCAATTTTCCAGAGAATATATAGTAATGGTTTAGTTCCTCATTCAAGAATTCTTACGTCTAATAGTGGCACTATTGATGGTGATTATTATCCATTTGGTCACATAAATAAAGAATCTTGGGCCAAAATAAAAAGTCTGTTTATTGGAAAAATAACTGAGTCAGAGCCTAAAATCAGAATTCATGGTTGCTTTTTTGGTGATGGTTGCACTCAAAATCTTGCATTACAATTACATGGATATTTAACAAAAGGTGAGAATTGGTTTGATTGGGAGGGAAATTATTCTTGGAAATCTTTGATTACAGATACCTTAAAGATAGACGTTCTTGAATTATCAAAGAAATTAGAAAAAGATCAAAGAATTCGTTATGGAGTAGTTTATTCCACTAAAACAGTAGGTCAAAAAAGAGGTTTTAGAATTATTCCTCGATTGTTATCTTCAAAGTCTTTGGATTCGCAGTTAACAGATTCAGAAACTATGATTTTTGGAAAGTAAGAATAATTAATAAATAAGCAATAAATTTACAAAATTCTTACTTCTTCTTCTTTCCTTCAGTTAAATCTTGTCTTAATCTTTTAATTTCTTCAGTCATTTGAAGTAAATTATCTTTCATAAGCTTAGTTTCAGCATGAAGTTCATAAGATATAATTGTACTTTCTTCTTTTTGATTTTCAGAAGTTGCAGCAATTATAATCAAGAATAACATTATTATCCACAAGAATATTACAGTAATTAAATCATAGCCAAAAGCCATGCCTGATGATCTGTAAACAAAATTAATCATATAGAATCCTAAAAAGCCAACGAAAAATCCGCTAAGTAGCAGTATCTTTTCAAAAAATGTTGTTTTCCTCTGATAAAATTTCACGTATTACTCACCCTCTTATATTATACTAAACTCTTTTTTTAATACTGATTATCTCTCTTTTATATATAATTGTATTAGCATATTAAAAATCTATTGGTTTATAGACAACTTTTGTCTTTGAAATAGCTTCAAAAAATCTTTTTTTCTTAAAAATCAGATAAATCATATCTATAATCCAAAGGGGAACAATAACAAACAACTGCAAACTTCGAACTATTGTTTGCCAATACTTTAAATCTCCCTCTTCAGAAACAACGTTCAAGTCAAATACTTTCTTTCCAGGAGTTGTACCGATTAAATATTCAAATATAGAAAAATAAAGAATCATAACAAAAAAATACAATGTCCATATTATGATTAAAATAGCAGTAATATTATCATTTTGTTGCAAATAAGTTGCAATTGCTTGATAAGTTAACTTCTCAGGCAAAAACTGAGCAAACACAAAAGTAAATGGAAACATAATGATTGTATCAAGTATCATAATATCCGCAAGAAATGCCCCAAATCGTTTTAACATCATATTAAGTCTATTAAAATTAAGGCTTTATATAGTTAACTTTTAGTTATAGTGTGATTATCTAGGGAGTGTATATCAAAAAGCATAAATGAGTATACTGCCTGATTATGAGCCAATAATACGGATGACTAAATGGAGCAGCGAAGAGCGATAGCGAATGAGCGTAGCGACTATATTCAGGCGAATGCCGGAAAAAAGAATATTGGCGAATTGGCAGTATACTAATAAAAATAAGTTATTCAGGATACCTAAACTCTGTAGAAAACATTATATATAGTTTCTTATTCCATATTACTACTATGGAAAGATTAGATTTAGCAGAATTACAAGTTGCTCCTGAGGTACTAAGAGCAGTTCCAAGTAGAATAGCAAAATATTATTCTATTTTACCAGTGAAATTATTGCCTCGTGGCGATTCAACTGAAAGATTTTCTCCATTAGAAATAGTAATTGGAGATGAAAAAATCAAAAGAGATTGGGATACTAGATACAAAACAGAATTACGATTTATGCTAGATCGAAAAGTAGTTCTTGCTTACTCTGCATCATCTCATGATGTTAGAAATGCTATTAAAAGATTATACAATTAACTCTAATAGTTCGCATTTATCTTAAATTTATTTGAATTTTCATATATTGTTCTTATATGATTGAACTTGTGTAATCCAACATCACAAACTATAAAAACCATGGCGTTATTAGATATTTGTTCGAGGTGTCAAAATGAAAGAAGACAAATTAATAGATTTAGATAAAAAAATATCCTTAATTGGGTTTAGTGATGAAAATGACGCAACTATGGTAATAGTTAAGAAAATGGTTGATAACCACGTCAGAAAAGTAATTGATGGCACTTTTAAATTTCAAAGCATAGCAGTTTCTATGAAGAAAATTCATCAGCACGCTGATTCAAAGGGCGGAAAGGTTGAAATTCATGTAAAACTGAATGATGGCGGTAAACTTTACACAGCAAGCGTTGTTGATTTCGATTTATACGTTGCAATTGACAGTGTTTTCAAAAAGATTGCTACAGAATTGAAAATGTTCTAAAATGTCTGACAACAATTTTATTTTTTTTGTTATTCCTGCTTATAATGAAGGCAAAGTCATTAAAAGTGTGCTTCAAAAAGTAGTGGATGCAGGTTATTCTAATTTAATTGTTATAGATGATGGTTCTAAAGATAATACTTATGATCAAGCATTAGAAGGTGGTGCAACAGTTTTGCGTCATGTAATAAACAGAGGCCAAGGTGCTGCCTTAAAAACAGGTATTGATTATGCTCTATTGCAAAAAGATTGCAAGTATATAGTAACATTTGATAGTGATGGCCAACATAGAATTTCAGATTTACCCACACTTCTAGCTCCCCTAAAAAAAGGAAAATGCGATATAGTTCTTGGTTCAAGATTTCTAAACAAAGAAACAATTGCTTTAGTTCCAATTAAAAAACGAATTCTTCTAAAAGGCGCATTACTTGTAACAAGAATGCTTTCTCATATTAAACTAACTGACACTCATAACGGCTATCGTGTAATGAACCGAAAAGCTGCAAGTACTATAGATATCACATTAGATGGCTTTGAACACGCATCAGAAATCATAGATGAAATAGCAAGAAAAAAAATCAAATTCAAAGAAGTCCCAGTATTTATCGATTACACAGATTACTCAAAGCAAAAAGGTCAAAAGATATCTAATTCTATAAGAATTATATTGAAGATGATCTTTAGAAGTTAGTTTTTTTTAGAAAGTTATTTCTTAATTTTTCTGTTTTAATACAAAATCATCACAAAAAAGTATGCTGCCTGGCTATGAGCCAATATTGAGTATGACTAAACGGAGCAGCGAGGAACGACAGAGACGAGCGTTGCGACCATATTCAGGCGAATGCCGGAAAAAAGTAGTAAGGCGAATTGGCAACATACTTTTTGACAGCGATTT
>CAZKZU010000091.1:3350-3659 GCA_964557345.1 uncultured Methanosarcinales archaeon | reverse complement strand
CACTCTTTTTAAATAAGTTGCCAGGATATTTCTTTGCAAGTAAGATTGTTTCTGACGGATTTATTTTGGCAGTACCAGGGTTGCTTTTTTTTTCACTAAATAAAGTATTATTGTCATATTTGAACGGAATCAGGCAAATGGTGAAGTTTGCAACTTTTAATTTTCTCAGGTTTGCATTCATGTTGACAATGCTTCTTATTATTATATTATTAAATTTGCAGCCTAAATTTCTTTCCCTGCTTTTTACTGTTCCAGAACTATTGTTATTCATCCTGATATTTATTAGCACATTTAAACATTTCGGGTGTA
>CAZKZU010000091.1:0-3340 GCA_964557345.1 uncultured Methanosarcinales archaeon | reverse complement strand
TCAGGTTCGGAAGCAAAGCCGCATTAGGAAATATTGTTCTTGATTTAAATTCAAAAGTAGATGTAATTATTCTTGGTTTTTTTTTGCCAGACAGAAGTGTTGGCATATATAGTTTTGCTGCATTTATTGTTGACGGTTTACTGCAATTATTCTATGTATTTCGTACTATCATAAATCCGCTAATTACTGATACTTTCTACAATAAAGGTAAAACCGAATTGGAGAAACTTGCAAAAATTAATATTGCCAAATTTTACAAGATATCAGTTCCAATAGGAATTGTATCCATTCTACTATATCCAATTTTTTTACAATTATTTAAAATTAGTGAATTCTACTGGCTTAATATTTCCATATTTTCAATTTTAACTTTTGGATGTATTGCAAGTTCCGGATATATTCCGTTTCAAATGATTTTCAATCAAACCGGTAAACCTGGAATGCAATCTGTTTTTTTATTTCTTTTATTTTCAGCAAATGTTGCACTTAACCTGCTTTTAGTGCCATTGTTAGGTATAATTGGATCTGCCATCGCTACTTCATTCGTATTTATTTTACAAATATTCTTACTTAAGATATTGGTTATGAAAAAAATACTCATCAGAATATAAAATTATGAATAAAGTAAGTGCAAAGCAAATCTGGGCACCCATATTGCTTGTAATAGTTTGTGTACTTTTTAATATCATAATTTCAGGTCACTATTTTCATAGTAAGCTTAGTTCTGATGAAAACCTATATAATTTGATGGCAAATGCAATATTTAATGGAGATAGTTACTATGTGGAAAATGGAGAAAAAGTTGATTTGGGTTTTGAAGTAACTCCTTTTTTCTCATATTTTATTGCATTTACTTATTTAATCGCTGGGAAAAGTATTGTTAACATAATCGTGCTTAACGTTTTTTTAAATTGTTTAACCATCCTCTTTTTATATTTTACAATTATCTTGATCGTTAGAAATGTTCTTATTTCATTTTTATTGAGCTTTGCATTTATTTTCTACTTTTTGCTTTGGGGTTTTAATTTCTATATAATGATGGAAATAACAACTGTATTTTTTCTTTCAATTACCATTTATCTATTCACTAAATATTACTATAACAAAACCACTTACTTTCTTTATTTGGCAGTTGCATTTTTCTCATTGCTTGTTTTGATTAATAATCGGTTCGTTGTTTTGTTTATTGCTTTCTACGGATTTCAGTTATTCTTGACAATTGTTGAGAAATTAAATTTCCGAAAACTCTTCATTTACCCTATCATCATTTCAATTTTTGTTATCGCTCCTTGGTTTATCAGGCAAGCTATTATTTATGAGCATTTTGTACTCTTTACTCCTACTTGGAATAATTTGGTTGCAGATAAGACTGGTTTCTTAAGAAAAATTAATATGCCGACTGATGCCGATGACATTACGATTGGAAAACCAAAAGAATTTATTTTTTATTCAAATTTTATTGAAAGGGAATATGGTGTTAGTGATCCGCTAAGAGGCTCTCAATCCTTTACTATTGAAAAGTACAATAATTTGGTCAAATCTTTCAATAATGGGCAAAGTATATATTTGAATCGTTTACAGAGATATTTTACATTGTACAATTCTGATTTCAAATTCATGGCTCCTAATGATTACAGAATTTTGGTACCAGATACAATTCCTTATAAAATCATTCAATTGCTTATTTTGCTTCCTCTTTTTACTTTTAGTATTTTAGGTTTGATAATCGCCTTATTCAAAAAGAACTGGATTATTGTTTTATTAGGATTATTGTTTATATCTCACATTTTATTGCATGTAATCATTCATTATATTGACCGCTATAGGCTTACAATCTTACCTGTATTAGTAATTATCACTGGCTATGGCATTGTACAAATATTACCAAAGGTGAAAAGTACTTTATTGTTTTATGCCGTAAATAATAAAAATGTCTAATAATTTACTTATTGCCAAAAACACGCTTGCACTTTATGTGAGAATGATGTTTTCCATGCTTGTTTCACTTTATACGGCCCGTGTTATTTTAAACACTCTTGGTGTTGAGGATTATGGAATAAATAATGTTGTTAGTGGTGTCATGGTTATGTTTGGCTTCATTAATGCTGCAATGGCAACAGGAACGCAGCGTTTTCTTACCTTTGAGCTTGCTACAGGCAATAAGATACAGTTAAACCGCATTTTTAGTATGTCAATAAATATCCATATTTTTGTCTCTATATTAGTATTTTTATTAGCAGAAACATTAGGATTGTGGTTTTTAAACTTAAAATTAGTAATTCCAAGTGAAAGATTATTTGCTGCAAATTGGGTGTATCAGTTTTCTGTAATATCAGCTATAATATCTATAACACAAGTACCATATTCTGCTTCGATTATAGCGCACGAAAGATTCAATATTTATGCTTACGTTGGGATTATTGAGGTTTTTTTAAGATTGATTATTGTTTTTATTTTGGTATTGTGGCAAAATTTTGATAAATTGGTTTTATTAGCACTGCTTAGTGCTATTGTTTCAACTGGAATCGCTTTTTATTATCGATTATATTGTAAAAATAAGTTTCAAGAATGTACTTACAATTTATTTTGGGATGCTCAGCTATTTAGATTATTATTTGGTTTTTCAGGGTGGTCTTTGCTTGGTAATTCATCACATATTTTAATGACCCAAGGTATGAATATTTTGGTTAACTTATTTTTTGGGGTTGCGGTAAATGCAGCTAGGGCCATTACTGTGCAAGTTGAAAGTGCGATAAATAATTTTGTTCAAAATTTTATGATTGCTTTAAATCCACAAATTACAAAGAACTACTCCGAGGGTAACCTGGTTGAGATGAAAGCATTAATGGAGCAAGGTTCAAAATTTTCTTTCTTCATTTTTTTTTTTCTGTCATTACCTGTTTTTTTAGAGGCTGAATTAATCTTGAGATTGTGGCTAAAAATTGTACCGCAATACACTGTAATATTTATTCGTTTAAATTTAATAGTTACACTGATATACACACTTACAAATACCTATCTAACTGGTATTTTCGCAACTGGTAGTATTAAAAAATATCAAATAAAGATTGCAGTATTGGTCGCTGTAATGTTTTCCCTGACCTATGTTTTGCTTATTCTTGGATTCTCACCTGAAATTACATACATAATTTATATTGTCATTGCGTTTTTAGTTTTGGCTTTTAGAATTCAGGCGACAAAAAGATTAATTGGATTTTCATTAATTGATTTCTTTCAAAATGTTTTATTAAAAGCAATAATTGTTGTAATTGTTTCCAGTCCATTACCAATACTATGTCTTTATTACTTTGAACCATCTTTTTTAAGGCTCATTATAGTG
>CAZKZU010000090.1:0-3676 GCA_964557345.1 uncultured Methanosarcinales archaeon | reverse complement strand
ATTTTGACATAAATACTAGTATAAAAATAAACTATTAATAACCTATGTAAAAAATGTCGCAGAATATTCTGAAATTTTGAAAAAATATTAGAAAAAAACTATTTTTTCTTTTTCTTCTTAGAAACCTTGAAATCAGATACTTTCTTTATTCCAATCCAAATTACTAATGCTAATTCTAAACCTAATAAAAATACTCTTGGCCATTTTCCTAAATCACCAAAAATTCTCATTGTAATCTGTACCATAGTAAGAATTCCTCCAAGAAGAACACCACTAGCAATTGCATCAATTGCAACAGGTAAATATAGTCCTAATATAATCAGAATTAGACCGACTGGAGCTGTAATATAGAATAAATTACGACTATAATCTTCATTTGCTTTCTGATAATCCCTATCACAATAATTACAAGTCTCTTTGATTATACAGCCTGTTGAATCATAACTATCTTGAATCATACCTTTTGAATTAGTACAATTATCCCTGAAAGGCATGTCATAAGTAAAATTACAAAGACTTTGATCTTTTGCAATAACTGGACTTGAAGAATAATATTGATTATTACAATAATCCTCATACTTTGGAGCAGGATAAATTGCATCTATTAGAAAACCAATAAATAAAGCAGCTAGAATTCCTACGCCAATACTTAGCATTACTTTTTTTAGTTCCATATACTAAAGAGAATATCTTTGAAGTTTAAAATGGTATTGATTTGGTTTAAAATAACACTTAAATCTACAATAGCTTCCTTATCTCCTCAAAAAATACTTTTGCTCTTTTTTAGAAAGCAATAGCCTAGATTTTACGTACACTAAATAGAAAAACATATAAACTTAACTTTATACATATAAACAAATATGGATGCACATAAACTAAAATGGACGATGCTTGAAAGCGAGATATTCGCCTTTCTTGCTAAAAGAGCAGGAGAAAAATTTAGTCAAAGAGAAATTGCAAAAGAACTAGGAGTTTCACCTACTGCCATAGCTAACTCTTTACAAAAACTAATGGCGATGAACCTAACTAAATTTGAAAAAACAAAAACCATCAATTTTATATCATTTAACAGAGATGAAAAAATAGCAATTGAACTAAAAAGGGCTGAAAATCTTAAAAATATATATCTCTCCGGAGTTCTCGATTATCTAGAAACCAATCTTGCAGGAGGAACCATTATCCTATTCGGAAGCTATTCCTTAGGCGAAGATACTAATACATCAGACATAGATTTAGCAGTAATTGAAAGAAAAGATAAGATCTTGAAATTAGAACCTTTTGAAGAAGCATTTTTCCGAAAGATTAATGTGAATTTCTATGATTCTTGGAATAAAATTCATAAAGAGCTTAAAAACAACATTCTAAACGGCATAGTGCTGCAAGGAAGCATAAATTTATGAAAGAAATCAAACAATTTGAAGAATTTATCAAAGAAGGAATTGTAAAAAAAGTTTCAATTAACACACAAAGAGCAAAAAGCTTAACTATAACGTCAGAAAGAAAAAGAAATTCTCTAAATGAACACATAGAAAAAATAGGTGTGAATGATACAAATGCAAATGACTATATCGAATACTGTTATGACTTAATTCTCGGTTTGATAAGAGCAAAATTATGCATAGCAGGATATAATGCTAGTGGACTAAAAGCACATGAAGCAGAGATTGCATATATGCAAATACTTAATTTTGACATACAAGAAATAAAATTCCTTGACCAAGTTAGATATTATAGAAATGGAATATTATATTATGGAACATTTATTGATGCAGAATATGCTAATAAAGTCATAATCTTTACTAAAAAAATATATCCTCAACTTAGAAAACTAATTGATATCTGAAAAATAACAGAATTATCTTCAAGAAATCTTCTGACATTATTCTTAATTTTCTCAATTTCTTTATTGTCTAGCATTTTTAAGTATCCTATAATAATTTTCAGCCCCAAAAATTATTATGTGTTTATTCAAAGTTTCATTTAACACATTGATACTATCTCGTTTTATAAGCATTTCATAGACACTTTTAGAAGAAACCACGTTTATGTCGAAATTTTTTGAAAAATTCGAAGAAATATTCGAAACTACTTTTTCAATCTCCTCAACATTATCATCCACTATTAACAAAACATCTATATCCCTTGGATCTTTAGAGTCAACTGCAGAACCAAAAATCAAAAATATAAAATAATCAACACTTATTTTTTTTAACACGTCCTTTACAAATAAATCAATAGTTCTATTTCCTAATAATCGATTAGCTCGTAATGACTCAATGTAAGCAATTAAAGCAAAATTATCTTTATAATTCAAAGACAATAAATTATGTTCATCCTTTAATACAATATTATTTTCTATCAATAATTTAATTGACCTATGAACTAATGCATACGGACTAGATATTAATTTTGAAACCTGCTTAATACTAAACCTCTTATTAATACTTGATACAAATACTTCCAAAATATTCGCTTGTGTCTTAGTTATCATATCACTTTTTAGGTATAATAGTATAACTATTTAGTTATATATAAATATTTCTAATATTAGAATTACTTAGAGCATAGAAATCGACGTTAAATTAGCATCATTTGGCTTAGATTACATAGAAACCAATCTTTTAGGAGAAACAAGTATTTAATTTGGAAGCTAACTGTTATTAGTGCAATTTCAATTGTACCCAAAATGGATACAATTCAATTCCATTTTCGTTTCTCTTAATATATTATCTTCTGCTATTAATTTCAACCGTAGACAAATTGTCGACAACTCAATTCCAGTCTCCTCTTTTCATATCTTAGAGTTATTAGTATATATCTCGTGTTGGTGGTTGACCAGTGAAACAATTAGAAAAAAACGATTAATAAAAAAAATAAAAATAAAAGAAAAGCTTTACGCTTTCTTTTTAACAATAACAACTGCTACTACGATAATTGCAATTACAATTAAAATACCAACAATCCACATCCATAAATTACTTCCTGTTGAAGTTGGTGCGTTATTATCTGTACCTGTTGTTGTAGGTGCTGTAGTTGTTGTAGTTTGTGTTGGAGTAATTACTGTTGGAACAGTTACTACATCTTTTACAATAATTGTATCAGATCCGCCTAAAGTTTGCTGTCCATTTACTACATAGCTTAAATCATAAACACTACTTGCGTCAACTTTCCATTGAACAACTGGATCCGCATCAATAACAACTGGAGTTTGTGCAAAGATAACATTAGCTACATCTTGTGCATAAGTCTTAGGTATTATTTCAGTCACAGTAATTGGACCAGTGATTCCTGCTAAAGACACAGTAATCTTTGTCTTATATTCAACAGTACCATCTGCTAAAGTTATTTTGTAAACTTCTAATGTTTTATGCACTTGCACAGTTTCAGAAGTTCCTGCTTTAATTTTATCTAATATAGATTGTATTAAAGCTTTTACTGCATCACTAGTAGTTTGTGCTAATAAAGCATTTAATGAACTTACAGATTCTTGAGTTGTTTCAGTAACTGGATCAGATACTTCTAAAGTTCTAACATTACTTCCAGATAAACCTAAATCAGATAAATCCGCAACTAATTCTGAAGCTGGAACTGCATGATAAGGATCTGTATCCTCATTAGTTGCATCATCATTATGTGATGAACCACCGCCAGTTACTCTACTAGATTCAAAAGTAGT
>CAZKZU010000089.1:0-3875 GCA_964557345.1 uncultured Methanosarcinales archaeon | reverse complement strand
ATTTTTGACTATCAAAGGCGAATGGTTTTGCTAAGATAGTTGTGCTTGTTCTGAAGGATAATATTTATAAGTTTGATAATAATAGAATCTTTATGAGCTTTACTCAATATTTTT
The DNA here is from genome assembly GCA_964557345.1 of uncultured Methanosarcinales archaeon. Lineage (GTDB taxonomy): Archaea > Nanobdellota > Nanobdellia > Woesearchaeales > DATGWN01 > CAZKZU01. The sequence continues at coordinate 3,761 of CAZKZU010000089.1, read as the reverse complement.
CCGAAAGTTTAAATGGCATATTTACCAACTCCCTTTTCATCGGAATTATCTTGGCGATTATTGTTCAAGATATAAGAAACTATTTGAGACCAGAACATAGATTTATTAAGAAAAAAGGATTTGAATGGAATATTGCTCGGTTCCTGATGTATCTTTTTTCCTATGTTGTTGCTGTACCTGTTGGTATTGCTGCTTTGACAATCGTAATTTGGTTTTTATGGCTAATTTCACTTATGCACTAAATTTTACTCTTTGTGTATATTTCTTTCTTTATATGTGTGAATAGCTTATATCTTCTATTCTGCTCTATAGATTGGTGCTCTTTTTCCGTTAAAAATTCCTCTACTGAATGAAAATATCTTCTCCCCGTTTCAGGTTTAACCAATATTGCTCTTAAACCCTGAGATTTGAATAACTTTTCAGCTTTATTACAAGTTTCATTTGCCATCCGGACTTTCTCTACAGAAACAATTTTTCTTTGAACTTTTTTTCCTCCAAAACAAGCAACTTCTATTAAATCTAAGTTTCCCTTCTCATTTTTTGTATAAACTACTGCCACTTCTTTGTAAAACTCTTTATAAATATTAATTAATGAATTTCCAAACGTCAGACCCATATCATTAAGGTCGGTCCATTTTTTAGAAGTTATAATTTTCCAAGGAAAAATAACATTTGCAGAGAATACTTTTTTTGTGATAAAATCAAATAGCTCCATTCCTTTTCTACTCTTTCAAACTTTTTAAATCCTACCTCCTAACAATATAAATCTTTAAAAAGGGAAATTTTTGTTCAATAATATGGGAAATACATTAGGAATTATTTGTACAATAAATGAATTAGGAAATAGACTAGAAAGCAAATTTAGAGAAAAAACAAGTTTTTTAGGAATTACACTTGCTAATCCTGCCGATGCTAATTTTGTATGGGATCATACTCATTATTTAGTTCATCTAAGTGAAGTTAAGTCTAAACAAATGAGACAGTTATACGTAAAAAATCCAGGTGCTAAAGTAATTGCTTTTTCTGGAAAATTGCGTAACAGAAATTTCTATGCTGCGAGATATCCAAATGTAACAGTTTATGATACTGCAGTTGGCGCATGGGAAGCTTGTGAAGCAGAAGCCCCTAAAAATAATTCTTATTGAAAATTATCATCTCCAAACTTTTTTAGCGAAGAAAACACCAATAATTGCACCAATTAAATTTGTAACTAAATCTAGTGCGTTATTATAATATCCTCCGACAGCATCTGCAGCATTTGCAAAGACGACCATACTAAATTCAATTATTTCGTTAAATCCGCCGACTGCAAATGCAACCATGATTGAAGTATAAACTAGTGCAGTTTTATTAGGAATATATTTTTTAAGAATGAAATAAACTAAGATAGCTATTGCGAAATAGCAATAAGCATGAATGACTTGATCATATTTTAATATTAAAAAGGGTTCTCCAATTATCGGAATTAAAATTGTATCGTAAAGTCTTGTACCGTTTATTTTAAACAAACCGCCAGCCATATGAAGCATAGACCAAATTGAGAAAAACCAAATTGCCGGAAGAGGAAAATTATATTTCTTATCTAATTTTACAACTACTAAAAATAATGCGACAAGAACAATCCAATAGCCGATAAATTCAAAGTTCTTAGCTAAAAGTGCTTTAACTAAAAAACCGATAAGGACTAAGAGAGTTATAATGACTGTAGACAAAAGCCCTTTTTTCATATTGTTAATATAATTCAATAGTTTTTAAACTCTATCAAAAAATTAAAACACCGCTGACCCCTAAGCAGCGGGTTTGAAAAGTTGTTACGATTTAGGCTTCGTAATGATCTGAAAACTTTCTCTCTGGCGTTCTTCCAAAATAGCTAGGTGCTGGCGGACCTACAAAACTCGGATCATTGTAATCTTCGAATTGATGCATATCAATTCCAGATCCATCTGAATCGCCCATTTCTTCAAGTGGTGTCATTTTTCCTCCATGTGTTGTGCGCGAAAAATGCTAAAGTAATTTAAGATAGAATCAAAAACATACCAAGCAATATCGCACTTAGTATATTTAGTTAATAAGTAGGACTAACATTAATGCCTTAATACTGACTGCATTTCTTGCGTTTCCTACCATAATGAAATTAAGAAATAATTGTTTAAATAACTATTGTTTATTGTGAATTTAGAACACTATATTTGGGAGAGATAACCTTTTCCTTCTTTTCTAAACATATCTAAAATCTGAAAATAAATTCTTTTACCTTCGGGAGTAAGAGTGTATTCAACATATTTTTTGCCGTGTTTATTTATTCCTCTTCCTATTTCGGTCGCAAGTCCTTCTTCTGACAAACGACGTTGGCTGTCTAGGCCGTCGTGTTCTGGAAGATTCTTTACAGGTTCCTCAATAAAATAGACTCCTACGCCTTCAGGGCCTGACCCAATATTAACTAATTTTTCTATTAACCCTCCATCAAGAAAATCATATGTCCAATCAGATTCACCCATGATTAAATAAAGACTTAAGAGTTTATAATATTTATGTTAGAAATATGACTAAGCTTCAAACTTAGCTTCTTTAACTTCGACTTTGCCATCCGCAGTAATTTGTCTAACAATTACTCCTTTTCTTTTAGACTGTTCTCTAACATCTTCTGGTTTCATCTTTGCGAAATCTTTCGGATAAACAATTTGATCAATTTTTAAAAGGTGTTTGATTGCTACTTCTTTTACAAAAGAAACGTCAAAGAATAATTCTTTTACAACTTTTTCATCTGTAGTTTTTAATGAACAAAATTCTGCTTTAGGTTCTTTATCGCTTGTTGATGGTTTTGCAGATTTAGGAGCTTTAGGTTTTATCTTCAATTCAAAATCTGGTAAAATAAAAGATAATGCAAAAAAGGCTCTTGGAAATTGCTTCATTAAATCAAGAACAGTAGAAGCCTCGACTTCAGTATCTACTTTATATTGTTTTATACCCATAAATTGCTTTAAGTCTTTTGAAATAGAAATATCCATCTTTAAAGTTGAAACTATTACGCCAGTAATTTTAACTTTTCCCTTTGCCTTTTCTAAACCGAGCCTAACTAAATAATTTGCAAATTCAGGACCTGTTTTTATTACCCATTTATCTGCTTGCTTTTTACCATCAATAAGATATTTATCCTTAAATTCGCCTTTTCCAAACTTTAAAAAATCAGAATGTACTTCTTCGTCGAAAACTCCAGAGAATATTTTTTTTATTGTCATACATATCTTATTTTTTTTTGTATTTATAAATCCTTTGCCTGAAAAATTGCTCTGAACTTATTAAAAATTTTTATCGTAGACATATTTATAAATTGGGATTTCTATTATTAGTTATGGTTGATAGACAAGTTATAAATAAAGCAATGGTATTTCTTTTAATTCTTGGAGTTTTTACCTTGGCTTTTTTTGTTTTGAAACCAATTATTATGGCTATTTTCTTAGGAATTTTTATAGCATATATAGTTCATCCATTATATTCGCCGATAAAAAGATATGTTAAAGGAGAAAATTTTTCAACAGCAATATTCTGCTTCTTACTTGTAACTCTTATAGCTATTCCTTTGTTTTTCCTTTTACCTCTTTTTGCTAAAGAAATATTTAATGCTTATTTATATGTTCAAAAAGTAGATTTAACTGCAGCAATAGTCAGTTTGTTTGGAACATTCTTTAGCGACGAAATAACTAGAGCGATTGCAGTACAAGCAAATTTAATTATAGTTAAATTTTTTAACTTCTCCCTAA
>CAZKZU010000088.1:0-3952 GCA_964557345.1 uncultured Methanosarcinales archaeon | reverse complement strand
GATATTCCAATTATTTCAAGCCAAGATCTTTGAAAATATCTCCTTTATATGCAAGAGCTTCATTAGCCGCTTCTTTTTTCATTTTTAAAGAAAGTTTTTTATCGGGGTATGCTCCTAGATGTTCACTTATTTTTTGTAATGCAATTTTTTTCTTGTAATCTTCAATGCTTTTTCTAATTGCATCTTTTACAAATTCGGAAACTGATGAGAAATTATTATTTTCAGTTATTTCTAGTATTTCTTTTTTAATATTTGGTTCAATTCTAAGATGTATAAGTTCATTCATGTATCATTTGTATTACAATTGATATTATAAATTTTTTGATTAAATTTTCACTATTTAGCATATACTTAACTTTATAATCTAAAAAAACATCTTTGTTATTGACATGGTAGAAGATAAGGCTGTTTCTATAAAGGAAGATTATAATAAAAATTGTACTTGGAAGAAAGTTCCTGATGTGGGTATGATTGAAGTTACTAATGCTTGCAATTTCTCATGTGTTATGTGCTCAAATAAGCACATGAAAAGGAAGAAGGGTTTTATGTCGTTTGAAACTTTTACTAAGACTTTAGACCGTTATAATGAGGCTGGAATTAAGTTTGTTAAGCTTTATACAACTGGCGAATCTTTATTGCATCCTGATTTTATGAAATTTTGGAGAGTTGCCGTTTCTTATCCATTTCAAACAATTATGATTTCTACTAATGCCTCTTTATTGACCAAAGACATGATGGAAGAGTTAGTAACATCACCTAAATTTAGAATACAGATTTCTTTTAGTGGTTGGAATGAAAGAAGTTATGAGCTTAGATATGTAAGGGGAAATTTCAATGATATTGTTGAAAAAATCAAATATTTGTCTTCTTTAATAGAGAAAACTGGTTTACCTAAAAATATCTTAACTATTAATGGTGTGACTTCTGCAACTACGGGTTCTATTGCAAAAACAAAAGAATTTTTGATTAAAGAATTAGGATTTGATGCTAAACAACTTTATATTCATAATGCAAATAATTGGACTGATGTTGTAAATGATTACAATACTGGTGTTATTGATAATGTTGATAAAAAATTAAATAAAGTGGGATTGGATCCAGTTCTTCTTGAAGGTTCTAATGGGAAAAAATATTATTGTCATATTGCTAATACTAGAATAGGGACTCTGTATGATGGAAAGGTCACTGCTTGTGGTTGTCTTGATGTGAACGGAGAATTAGTTGTTGGAAATATATTTGATGAAGGTATTACTGAAATTAGAAATAGTCCTGAATTTACAGGTTTTGTAAATAAATTGAATACGGGAAATGTTTCTGGATTAATGTGTTCTCGATGCGATTCATTAAAAGAATTGAAGTAGATATTGTTTTTAGAATTTAGTTAAATACTAAGGATAATTCTAATTGAAATTAAGTATGCTGCCAATTCGCCAATCTTCTTTTTTCCGGCATTCGCCTGTGTGTAGTCGCTACGCTTCTCGCTATGCGCTCGTCGCTGCTCCATAAAATGATACTTAATATTGGCTCATAAGAAGGCAGTATACTTAATTTAACAAAGATTTTCTATTACTATGGGTTATATATAATTTATATTTGAGAATTATCTAGATGGCGCTATTACGCCAGTATTATTTTGGTAATTACTTTTAAGAGTTGATGCGCCGTATTCTCTATTAACTGCAATATCGTATTCCACTAATATTCCAAGTGCAATAATATCTCCTTTGCATAGTTCTTTTGGAAATTTTCTTTTTCTTACGTGGGCTGTGGCATGACCTATATATCCTGAATCAACCCATCCTGCATTTAGTGAATGACTTTCTAAAGAAATCATTTCTGGATCTGGATATAATAGATTTTCTTTTTGTTTAAAAGGAATATTGTGAAGTAGCATAAGTCCGACATTATTAGGAATAGTTAGTTGCGGATCTAATTTAGTTATTATGCAATCATGTGGATATATTGTTACTTTTTCGTCTGTTATTATATCAAAAAGATCGTTTTCAGGGTATTTTTTAGAGCTATCAATAACTCCAAGGTTTTCTTTGAACTTATGCACTGTTCCTGCAAATTGAAATGCTGCATATGGCCCTATATTTTTTAAATTAGGATTAATTGATTGACATAACTGATTTACGTGTTCTTCTTTATGTAGAGTTCTTCCATCTCCTTTTTCTTTGCCATTAACCCAGAAGAATAGTTGTGCAAATCTATCTCTGCCATAAAGCAATATTGGATTTGGATTATAGTTCCAGATTCCAATAAAATCTTTTCCATTAATTTGGCTAATATAATTACTTTGCATGTTTAAGCCTAGTCTTCCTTTACTGCTTTTAAAGTCTGCAGTTAATTCAAATTCATCATGATTATATTCGAGATTTTCGTGAAGATAAAATTCTGCAAAGCAATTTGGTGGAATAATTATTGGAATTCCTTTCTCATCAGGAAAAATAGTTGTTGGTTTTATTAAATCAGGATTAATAGGTATGTTTGGCGTATTTGAAGTTTGCATTTTTGATGTATCATACAAGTGTACTTCTCCAATTCTAACGTCAAGTGTGTTTGGTTGAAATTGTTCGTCTAGTAATTCTACATTAGATCTTATTTTTTCGGTTGAGAAAGCTGATTTTATTCCAGAATCATGCAATAGTCTTCTGCCAAGAAAGGGATGTAGGTGCGAGACTATGTATGACATAGAAAAGGGAATATTTTAGGTTTTATATTATTATTGGATAGTAGGGTCTTATTTTTAGCTTATAATATCGATAAAATATTTGTGTGTTATTTACTTAAAGAAGTATAACTTGTTCTCGGAAATAGTTGTAAACCCTTGGTAATTTGTCAATATTTCTTATTGATTTTGCAAATTTCTTTCTAAGAATTGTTGCTTCTTCACTAGTTAATCCTTCGCTTAATTCAAAGAAAATTTGATCGTCCAGTTTAGTTCTGGTTTTTTCAATTATCTTTGTAATTCCATATTTTACTGGGTCCAAATAAACCTTGCTTCCTTTTTGTAGCCCGAATATGCTTGTAGTAACAAGATGAATGCTATTTGTATTTTTTTTAAGGAATTCAATTGTTGTCATGAAGTCTTCTTTAGTTTCCCCTGGAAATCCAAACATGATAAATACGCTATTTTTTATTCCTGCATCTGCACTTTCTTTTAGAACTGCTTCGATATCTTCAACAATTGTTGCTTTATGCATTTTTGTTAATATTTTTTGACATCCAGATTCAACTCCCCATCCAATAGCTCGAAGACCTGAGTCGTATAAAGGTTTCATCATTCCGAATAATTCTCTAGTAGGCTTTAGTTGACACCACCATTTTACATTTAGTGATTTTGTTATTTCTGCAATTTCAATTAATCTTTTTTTAGAGATCATGTCGTCGATAAAAAAGAAATGCTTTTTTCCCGATCTTATTATAGTTTCTTTTATCTGATCAAGTGGAACTTCAAAATATGTTTTATTTGAATGATGAGTGCAAAAGGCGCATTGCTTGTAATAACAGCCATTAGATGATTTTAAGGGGATTACGATGTCAGTTGCAAGATAATCTTTTGGATCATAGTCTGAAAAGTCCGGGATTGTGTTGCAATTGTAGTCTTTGTATGCTGGTTTTTGAGTATCATTTGATGTTGGTTCTTTTTGTTTTAAATTCGGATTACTTTTGTGTTTGCCTTCGAGAAATTCCACTAGTTCTATTTCATTTGCTAAACAAAGTATTTTTTCTTTTACTTTTTCAGATACTGCTGGACCGCCTGCAATGCATTGTATTCCGTGTGCTACTAGCTCGTCGATGATTGGATGAATATAGAAACATTGGCTATTGTAAACTAAGCTAAATGCAACAACATCTGGTTTTTCATTAAGAATTAAATTTAATGTTTCTTGAAATAAGTCTGGTTTTTCATCTGCTATGACTAGTTTATTGTTTCTCGAATATGCAG
>CAZKZU010000087.1:0-3993 GCA_964557345.1 uncultured Methanosarcinales archaeon | reverse complement strand
TCATAACGATAAATAAAACAATTATTCCGAATAAGAAAACTAAAACAACAATTGAAAATAAAATAGTAAAAGAATTAACGTCAAATTTAGAACCAATTAAACTTTCATCAGCAACATCAAACAAATAAGTTGAAGTAGAAATGGAATTGCCATATTCAGTAACTACACCATATACATAATTCCCATAAGCAAGATCTTGTGAAATAGAAATTGTCTTTGTAAATGATGTTTCTGAACCTGCAACGACATTATTTTCTGTTTCTTCAGAAATAATATTTCCTTTTAAATCCTTAATTAAATATACTAATTTTACAGCATGCGGTGTATTATCTAATATATTGTAAAGCTTTATTTTTATATTTGATTTTGAACCAGGAGCAATATCTTTCGAAGCAGAATCTTCGTCTATAATAGTAAAAAACAAAGGATCTTTAGTAGAAACAGAAACAATAACTGGAATTAACTTTTCACCGCTATTTGTTTTAACAACAATCGCTCCAGAATGGACCCCTGTAGAAACTCCTTTAAAATTAACTATAATTTCTTTTGTTTCCTCAGGACCTATCAAAACTTCAGAATCGGTTAATTGCATAACTTCATCAAGATTTAAGCTAGAAATATTGAAAGCCCGCTCATTAAGAAGATTAGTTATCTTAAAAGAAGTCTGAAGAGATTGATTCTCAATTATTTGTGTCTTTAAAACAATATTATTTATAGTGAAACCTACAGAATCATTCTTTCCGTTAAAAAAATAATAACCTCCGACAGCAAGTAAAATAACTAAAATAATTCCCAAACTAGATAATAAAAATTTCTTATTCATTTTTCCTCTTTTTAACCTTAGCCATCTTAGCTACATTTACTTGTCTAATAGCTTTTTTATATCTTTGGATTAACACGATGAGTGAAACAAATACAACCAAAACAACAGCAAATACAATTAATAAAACATAATTATTTTTATTTATTAATGAAGCTTCTATAATAAACTTAGAACTAGAAGTAGCCACGCCTCCAGGATAAACAACTTCTAAAGCCAAAACATAAGTTCCAGGAGCAAGACCTACTGAAGAAACTTGACGTGTATAAGATTTCTGATCATAAACCATTAAAGTTTCACTTTCTGTTGAATAAACATTTCCTTCGAAGTCTTTAATAGTATATGTAGTTGTAACATCTTCTTTCTCTTTCTTACCCATCTGTAATAAAGTTACTTGAACACTTATTGGTTCGCCTACTTTAATCATTTTCAATTCATCAGGCACATCTAAACTAACGTCGAATAAACTCTTTTCAGATTTAACATTCAAAACAAAGGTTATAGTGAATGTCTTTCCATCAGATTCAGAAATTATAATCTTACCAGTATAAACTCCAGGTTCACTAGGAGCATTAACATTAAACTTGATAACACCTATTTCTCCAGATTCTATAAATAAAGAATCGCTTTCTAATTCAACAATACCCTCAAGATTAACTGTCTTCAAACCTAATGAGACAGATTTGTTTCTTGAATTAGTTATTGCAAACTGATCATAAGAATTTCCGTTTACAACTAGATTAAGACTAAATGAATCAGAATTAACCTTCAAATCATTACTTAGGGTTTGTTTGATTACTGCAGGACCTTCAGCTCCACCGCCGCCTCCGCCGCCACCTGCAGAAGGAGTAGCTGGAGTAACTGTAACAACATTAATAGTAATACTTCTTGTTTCAGTAGAATTAGCATTTCCAGCATTATCATAAGCGGTTGCATTATAATAATAAACACCGTTAGCCAATCCAGTAAATTCTGTATAAAGAGGACTTGTTGAACTATTTTCTGAATCTACTAATGTGTAAGCAGAGTTATACAGTCTAACAGTAATATTATTCAATCCGCTTAAAGAATCATCAGAGGTTACATTAATCTTTATAGTGTTAGTAGATAATGTGTTTCCAGATACATAAGTAGGTGAAACAAATTGTATTGAAGGACTTGTAGTATCAACAGTTATATTTCTAGTTTCACTATTATTTTGTTTTCCAGAGAGATCATAAACAGTCGCATTATAATAATAAACACCATCTAATAAACTAATAGGAATAATAATACCCGTTACTAAATCTCCATATAATGAAACCGTAGACTGTGTAAATAAGCCTGTTGAATTAAAAACAAAAAGAGTAATATTTTCTAATCCTATACTATCTGATAAATTAAATACAAAGTTTTGACTAGAGATATTAGTAATTGTTAAATTATCAGGAGATAAAATATCTATATTAGGTAAATTATTATCTACAATAACAGAACGTACTTCAGTATCAGAATAACCTTCTACAGTTTCATTTTCCAAAACATAAATAGTAACATTCCAGTTACCCTCGCTAACTAAACTAGTATTCCAAGAAGCGGAAGTTACGCCTGTAGGAAGATTAAGTCCTATAACAACTTCATCAGTTCCATTAGAGGCAGTAACATTAGTTAAAAGCGAATCTAATTGAGCATCAAAAACAGTCCAATTTATAGGAACATTTCCTTCTAAATAATCGCCATTGCTTATACTTACAGTAGTTACAATTGGAGCACTTTCACTCAAAGAAGTGTTAAATGAGGTAGTTTCGAAAACACTAAGAGACTCATCATAAACTAAAGCAGTTTCACCTGGCGAAACCTCTAAAAATAAAGAGAAATCATAATTATTATCCATAGAGAAAGGACCTTGGCAAATAAAGTAAGCAAACAAATTACCTATATCAGAATTACTAGATAAAGATCTTTCCTTAACAGTTTGACACTCGCTTCCACCTATGCTACTATTCAATATCATCTTAACAGTTTGTGCACCAGTAGTAGATCCAACAGATAAAGATGCAGAAACAAAGGCACTATCTCCGCTATCCATAATAGTTAAATTAGTTTTAGTAAGTTCATATGTACCCTCTCCTAAAGATAAAGTGTTTGTGTAATTACTAGTTTCATTAGAGGCCTGTGCAGAAGAAATACGATTATAATCTGAATCACCTAAAACAAGCTCAAAAAGTCTACCACTGACAGAAACATTTGCACCATTATCGGACTGACATTGTAAAAATGTTGATTCATTTTTACGAATATTCTCTTCTACAAAATTCATTGAAACACTACCAACACTAGATGAACCAGATATATATCTTACAATATAAGGAGAACTTACGTCTCCCAAAAACCTACACAAAACTGTCGTTGATTGATTAGCACTTAAAGATAACTTGAAGTTTTCATAATGAGGAGAGGAAAAATTAGTTTCAGTTGTCCAATTAGTTATATTCTTAAAACCAGATCCATCAAAAGAAGTAGATATAATATTCATTGATGCAGGTAAATATAAATCATTATAATTCATTAATTTCCCTAATGAATAATCTTGATTGTATATTTGAATTGGTTCAGCAGTTCCGACTCTCTTATAATAAATTGTAATTGAATGATAACCTTGACTAGGAATAGTAAAAGAGAGTGGAGAAATTCCAGTACTACCAATATCAATATTGCCACTATTCCAATTAACTGTTCTAATTTTCTCTTCTAAAACCTGAGCACCATCAATAGTAATATTTACCCAAACCTGATCATTTCCAGATTCGCCTTGGATATTCTTAACATTAGTAGAACCCATTAAAATTAATGAAGCATTATCTACAAGAGTATTAAACTGGTAAGAACCAACCTTAACATATGTATCTGAATCAATAACAATATTATTTAAAGAAAACTTAGAAGACAAAGTACTAGTCCAAGATTGATTTAAAATAAAAGAACCGTTAATTTCCGCAAGATTATTCAAACTATCATTAGCATAAATTGTAAAATTATTTTCTCCAAGATTAAACGATTCATTTGTTGACAATATAATTTGCCAAATATTATTTGGAGAATCTACTAAACTTAAAACTCCTTGATAAGTTACATTGCTAGTGCCAATTTCTGCCTGCCAAACATTTATCCGCACGTTACTTATTCCAGCACCA
>CAZKZU010000086.1:0-4246 GCA_964557345.1 uncultured Methanosarcinales archaeon | reverse complement strand
AGCGCTCACTTTGGTCACAACGCTCCTCACTATGCGTTCGTCGCTGTTCCATTAAGATTAACGTCTAAATGGCTCATGACAAGGCAGTATACTTTTAGATTATTTTTTTGAAAGTACCTAATTTTAAAACTAAAAAGTTACTATTTCAATAAAGAGACTGTTATTTAAAAACCTTCCAAAACTAAAACAGCTAAATATATAAATTCATTATCCATTTCTTGAAATTATGGCACTAATTCAACCTAAATCGACAAACGAGGTTTTATACTTCACTAACAGAACGCTAGAAAACGGCGGAAAAATCAAAGCATGGACTTACAAAAAAACTTGTCCTAAATGTGGTAAGGCTAAAATGGGTAAACCTGTAGAAAAGGGAAAAGTTAAAATTAGATCAACAGAATACATCTGCCCTGAATGTGGATTTACTGAAGAAAAAGTATTGCATGAAGAAAGTTTAACTTTAGATGCAGTTTTTACTTGTCCTAAATGTAAAAAAGATGGCGAAAATTCTGCTCCTTATAAAAGAAAAACTTATCTAGGAGTTCCTAGTTATATTGTTTTATGCCCTTCTTGTAATGAGAAAATACCTGTAACCAAAAAAATGAAAAAACCTAAGGTTAAAGGCGCTCCAGTAGAAGATGATGATGGAGATGACGATTAGTCATCTTTTTTATTTTTATTAACTCAACTATTACAAATTTAATCAAAAGACGTAAATCTTTTAAAATTTTAAATTAAAAACAGAATTAATTAAAACCATGGAAAAAGAAAAATATTTTGTTACAACTGCAATTGATTATCCTAATGGTAATCCTCATATAGGGCATGCTTATGAGAAAATTATAACTGATATTTTTGCTAGATGGCACAGATTAAAAGGAGATGACGTATTTTTTTCTACTGGAACAGATGAACACGGACAGAAAATAGAAAAATACGCTAAAGATTCAGGAAAAACTCCTAAACAATTTGTTGATGAAATGGCGCAAGTGTATAAAGATTTCTGCACCAATCTTTCAATATCTCATGATAGATTTATTCGAACTACAGATGAGCATCATGAAAAATATTGCCAAGAAATATTTGATAAGACTCTTCAAAAAGGGGACATTTATTTAGGAAACTATACTGGGAATTATTGTATTTTTGATGAAACTTTCTTTACTGAAAAAGATTTAGTTGATGGAAAAAAATGTCCTCAATGTGGACGAGACACTCAATTAGTTGAAGAAGAATCCTATTTTTTTAAACTTGGGTCCTACAAAGAAGCTGTGATTAAATTTATTGAAGATAATAATTTTATTGTTCCTGAAACTAGACAAAACGAAATTTTATCTCGACTAAAAAATGATGATCTAAGAGATCTTTGCGTTTCAAGGACATCATTTAAATGGGGAATTCCGTTATTAAATAATCCAAAACACGTAATTTATGTTTGGTATGATGCTCTTATGAATTATGTTACTGCTACAGAATATCCTATTGGGAAATATTCAAAATATTGGCCAGCTGATGCTCATGTTGTTGGAAAAGATATTATTTGGTTTCATGCAGTTATTTGGCCAGCAATGTTAATGTCAGCAGGAATACCTTTACCTAAAAAATTATATGTCCATGGTTTTATTTTGGATCAAAACGGCGAGAAAATGAGTAAATCTAAGGGTAATGTGGTTGATCCTGTAGAAATTATGACTAAATATGGTTCTGATCCACTTAGATATTATTTAGCTAAAGCAGTTCCTTCTTCATCTGATGGAAATTTTTCAGAAGCTGAATTAGTTAAAAAATATAATACGGAACTTGCGAACGATTTAGGGAATCTTGTTGCACGATGTCTTAAACTTACTATAAAAAATTCAGGAAATAAATGCGTTGCACCATCGGAATATATCAATGAACTAAAAGATGCCAGAGAAAAAGCATTTCTTGAAGCAAATAGAGTTTTAGTTAAATTTGAATATGATAAGGCTCTCGAATATATTTGGGCTTATGTTAAAAAAATAAATGCATATTTAACCGAAAAAGAGCCCTGGAAAATTAAAGATAAAGACCAATTTAATTATGTTATGTATACGGCAATTGATAATTTAGCTACGGCAAATGCAATGCTTGAACCATTTATCCCTAATACTGCAGACAAAATTATAATTCAACTTGGAAATGGTCAATTAAAAGTAGATGATTTCGATAAAAACAAGGAGTTTTATTTAACAGATAATGAGATATTATTTCCTAAAATAGAATTTGTAGAGAAGAAAGTATTCCCACTTAATCTAAAGGTTGCTAAAATATTAGATGTTCAACCTCATCCAGATGCTACTAAATTACTTGTAATTCAAATAAGTCTTGGTGAAGAAAAAAGACAACTTGTTGCGGGACTTAGAGAATTTTATTCTCCAGAAGAACTTGTTGGTAAACATGTAGTTATGGTTTCTAATTTAGAACCTGCTAAATTAAGAGGAATAGAAAGTAATGGAATGATTTTAGCTGGAGAGAGTAAAGTTGGAGATAAGACATTTGTTAAAGTATTAACTGCAGAAGGTGTTCTTGAAGGAACTTCGGTTGGACTTGAAGGGTATGAAAATAATAATAGTAAAATTAAATATGATGAATTTAAGAAATTAAGCTTGATTATTAAGGATAACAAGATATTTGTAAATGAATTAAACCTTAAAACTCTAGAAAAAGATAAATCAAATTCTAAAGATGTTTCTGTTGAATTAGTTGATGGGAAAGTGTATTAAATATAAATTTATTTTTAAAATTTAAATAAATATCTTTAATTGTTTTATTGGAAATTAGTTGATTTTGGAATATCAGGAGACATCATTTTTGCAGCAATCGGTGGACCGTCATAGAAAACCTTTTGAGATCTAACTAACGCAATATCTGTTAAATACATCTGGAATATTTTTAGACCCCAATCTTCAGTAACTATTTTTCGCAGTTCAGTTGCGGCATCTTCTTCAATTTTATCAAGGACTTCTTTATTAATCCAATCTTTTTTCGGTCTTGCTCTACAATGCTTACTCAAAATACCTGTTGCAAAATCTTTTAGCGAAGCTTCATAATCCTTTACTGCAAGATAGGCCTTATCATACCTTAATACTTTATATCTAATATTACAACCTATTTCGACATTAAATTCAAAGTCATCAGCAAGAGGAACTGAAAATTTGTCTATAGGAATAACCTCTACTTGCTGAGATTCTTTTACTATATCATCTAAAATTGGCCAATAAAAATAGAATCCTGGCCTTAATACTTTATCTTTTTGAGTACGCTTAGGATTAAGGGGGAATCCAGTAATTGAACTTCTAGAATATCCTTCAGGAAGCTTTAATGTAGAATTTGAAAATACAAATTGTCTAAGTCCGCCATTATCTTTAATTACTTGTTTTTCTTGTGCAACTATCTCTTCAAGTTCTTTTCCTTTCCATCTGATAGGAATTTCTTGAATTATTCCTTTTCTCATGTACAATCCTTGCTGATATTCGTATACAATAGTACAAAAACCAAGCCTTTGTATTAAGTCCACTAAATCAGTTATCCAGGATGCCATGTCGCAGTAGAAATGTTTAAACCCATTATAAATATTTCGAAGTCGTCTCGAATACACATGAGTAATTTAGCTTTGGGGCTTAAGTGAATATTTATAAAGAAAAATGTTTCCTTCAACAATTATAAGCTAGAACTAGCCTAATAAGCGAGCCTGTAGCTTAGCCTGGTGGAGCGCCGGTCTTATATGACCACGTTTCATCGTGCTGTCGAAGACAGCCGGTGGTCCCGAGTTCAAATCTCGGCAGGCTCATTTTATTTTACCTATTTTCTGACTAAAAGTCACTATCTAATCTTAATAAATTATATAAAAAGAGAACTTATTCTATTATTACCGATTGCTTATGAAGACAATTTCGCTAATGCGTACAATGGCATAAAAACATTTGCTGAAGCAACGGTTTTTCTTAATTAAATAAAGACTGATAAATATTGAAATAAACTAAGGTAAATAATTAGTGGTTTAGATTAATAACACAATCAAATTTACAACAATTCCTAATACTATACCCCAGAATATTTCTGGTACAGTATGACCTAAGCGTTCATTAAGAAAAGGTTTATTTTTTGATTTTACTAATGAATTCAGTAATTTAGAGTGCAATCCTGCTTGATAACGCACACTTGATGCATCATAGATTACAATTATTGAGAATATTAATGCTACGAAAAATAAACTTGTAAAACC
>CAZKZU010000085.1:0-4313 GCA_964557345.1 uncultured Methanosarcinales archaeon | reverse complement strand
GTATCCCCGAGTTAAAACAGACGCTAAAGCGGGGTATTACAGAAACTAAAAGAATAATAAAAAATAGAAAAAATAAGAAATTAAATAATAAATTAATTAAATTAAAACTTTAATCTCCTTCTACTCGAGGAGCAAGTATAAAGCTTAAGCTTAATTTATCAACAACTAAGTAACTTACTTTAATTGGATAATTATTGCTAAAAGAGATAGTTATTACTTCAGATAACTTACTGCCTTGCATCATTTTTTTCAAATATTCAAGCGAATATTTTGCTCTAACAGTAGCTTCATCATAATTTTTAATCTTTATATCTTCAGATTCAGAAATTTCAACTTCAACATTGTTTAAATCCCCTTCTGCAACAACTCTTAGTTTATTAGTATCACAAACTAATGCAACAGAATCAGCAACAACATCTGCATCTTCAATAGCAGAAGATAAAACTCTTGCAGGCATAGTAATTTCAGCTGCAAATTCTAAAGATGGTTCTTTCTTTTCTTTTTCATCTAATTCAATAATTGGAATTGCGAATTTTCTAACAACTTGACCTTTAACAGTTATTTTTAATTTAGAATTATCAGCATCAGTTTCAAGAGTAACTATTTCAGAAGCTTCAACTCTTCTTAAAATTTGCTTTAGATTATTTAAATTAATACCTAATTCAATATCTTCATTAACAACAAATTCTGAAAAACTAGATGACAAAAGTTTAAACACTACCATTGCTACATTTGCTGGATCAACTGCTACTGCAAAAAGGCCTGTAGAAGTAACTTTAAATCGAATTTCACTTACTAATTCAGATATAACTGAAACACTGTCTTTAAGATATTTTGGTTCTGGTAATGTTAATTTCATTTTATTTTTCCCCCTGTAAATTGACTCATCCTTTTTTTATTAATAATTATGAATTTATGAGCTATTATTATGAATATGATGAACACAAGGATTTTATAAATATACCGATTTAAAGTAAAGCTAAAATTAACTAAATTAAGACTAAAATTCGAAGAAAATTAATAAAAATATAGAAAAACTCAAATAAAAAATAAAAATTAAATCAAACAAAAGTTTGACTTATTTATCTAACCGCAACTTCCAGATGGGCCAGTCGAGTCTGATACAACAGTATTAGCACAACCTGCAAGTCCTACATTATATTGGCAGAAATTACCTTGTACTTGAGCAGCATCAAATCCACCGAATGTGTATCTGTTATTCGCTAACCAAGTTGGAGATCCGCTAACACCAAGTGCATCTGCAATCTTGATATCATCTCTAAGTAATTGTTTTCCTTCAGCACCATCAAAACATGCTTGAACTTTAGCTGTATCTACACCAGTACTTGCAGCACAAGTTTTCCAATCAATTCCTTTAATACCAGCAACTGATCTACAATACAAATAATCCAGCGATTTTGTCGGGCTATATTTTGCAGTACATAATTGAATTATATTCTCATCAGCTTCATATTTGCCATGAAGACTATTAAAATAACCATTTCCATCTTCAGATGCAATATAATGCACGCTATATGTAATTGAATCACCAAAATTAGCTACAACTGGTTTTAAAGCTTTAATTGCTTCTTTACCGTACGGGCAATCAGACATTATGAAAACCTTAAGATCATTTTTAATTTCAGGTCTACAAACTGATGTTTCTGAACAATATGAATCAGCACAATCAACTGCACCATTTCCATCATCATCTACATTGTTGTCACAAATTTCTTTAGTTGGATCAAAAGAGGCACCAATTTTCAAAGATAAATAAGTTCCTTTCGGTTCTAAATATCTTTCAACTTGTGCGATACCAGTTGATGTTTTTACATCAGCACTAAATAATACTGCTGGCAAACTAACTAATTTAGCATCAGCATATAATTTCTTACCTTCAGCACTAGAATAATCTAAATTTTTAACATTTAATTTCGTTCCAAGAGCTTGCTCTAATTGTGGAACTAAAGAAGAAATATCACATTCTTTACATCTTGCATCATTCAAAACAACAATATTTAATCCTGTTGCAGAAGTTATAGATGTTGAATTTGTTGAGGGAGCAACGGAATCGTTTTTACCCATTAATAATAATACTGCAAGAACACAAACAACAATTACTAAAATTCCAATTACTGAATAAAGTACAACTTTTTCTACTGGAACTTTTTTAGCTGATTCTTCTTGATGTTCGTGATGTTTTGCTTCATGATGCTTAGCAGCATGATGTTTAGCATTATTATGTTTAGCGTCATGATGTTTATTACTTTCAGGACTAACTGCATTTTCAGAATTTGAATCCTCTGTATTATCTTGATTAATATCTTCTTTTGCCAATATTACCACCCAAGTTAAAGACCCCCACTTCGTTTATAAATTTTATGAAGGAATCGTGAGTGACAAAAGTAAGACATAAAGCATTGCCTACGTCCTTAAAGTCGAACTGCTATAAGACAAAACTATGAAAAGCACGCCCGCGGGGGGATGACACTCCTACGGGGTCGCAGTGCTCAACTACGTTCAACCTAAAGCAGTTCGAAGACGTTAGGCAATGCGAACAAAGAATACTTTATTTCTGTCGTATACTAGAATCATAAGAAAGCAAAGCTAATATCAAAAAATATTAAATCTATTTATTTGGACTATCAAAATTAGTCTTATCTAATAATTCGATATCCTCATTACTTAAACTCCACCCAACCGCACCTAAATTTTCTTTAAGATGCAAAATATTCGTAGACTTTGGAATTGTAATAATATTTTTCTTTGAAATTAACCAATTTAAAATAATCTGTGCTTTAGTTTTCCCATACTTTTTACATAAACCATCTAACACTGGATTCGGTTTCAATAAAAAAGTCCTTTCAAGCGGACGATAAGCCATAACCAAAATTCCATTCTTTTGACAATAAGGAATAATTTCCGAGTCCATATTAATACAACCTGAACGAACGCATTTATTTCGAGTGGCGAGATTATAAGGTATCTGATTAACGATTATTTTATTCTTAGAATACTTCTGTGCCTCTTTCATTTGTTCAACTGAAAAATTACTAACCCCAATATATTTAATCAGCTTTTGCTCAACTAAATAATCCATCGCCTTCATAGTTTCTTTAATAGGTATTTCAGGATTTGGAGAATGAATTAAATAAATATCAATATAATTTGTCTGCAATCGTTTCAAACTATTCTTACAAGAAGCAATTAAATCATCATACTTTAAATTAGTCTTAAAAACTTTACTAGTTAGAATTAATTTTTGCCTATCAAATCCCACAATCGCTTTGCCGATTAATTCCTCACAGTACCCAGCACCATATAATTCAGCAGTATCAATATGAGTATAACCTAACTTAATCGCATCCTTAATAGCACGAATAGAAATCTCATCTTGAGAATAATCCGCAGTCATTAAACCGCCAATTCCCCAAGAGCCAAGCCCTAGAACTGGAATCTTGCAACCATCGCTAAGAATTTTATAGTCCATAATAATATAATAAATTACATGAATTAATAAAACTTGCCGTACGGCTTTTATAAATATAGGTATAATCCAACACACACAATAAAACAAACATAATCAGATATATTCAACTAAAAATATACTATGAATAATAATTTAACTTAAAAAGAGAAATAAAACAAGAGAATAAAAAAGAGGACATACAAAATGAGCAACATAATAATACCAGGGACAATAACCGCAATAGTAGGACCGATGTTCGGCGGAAAAACAGACACACTGACTACAAGAATAAAAAGAGAAATAATCGCTAAAAGAAATTACATTGTATTTAATTCCGCTCAAGACGATAGATTCGGCACGGGAAATCAGATCTGCACTCATGATAAAATCAAGTATCCTGCACATAAAGTCCATACAACATCGCAAATGCAATCCATATTTGAAGAAGAAAGAAAAAGAAACAACTTGCACACGACATTCATTGACGAATATATGTTTTTCGATTCAGATATACTAAACTTCACCGAATACGTAGCAAGAGAAGGAATTAATGTAACGTGCTTTGGATTGGACATGACGTCGGAAGGAAAACCATTCCCATTCAAGGACGGAAAAAAAGACATAGGAAGCCTACTAGCAATGGCAGATCACATAATCAAACTAAAAGCAGTTTGTATGCATTGTGGTGGAGAAGCATCAAGAACACACTCTTTAGTACCCAAAATAGAAGATGTAGCAATAGGAGAAAAAGACAAGTATACTGCCTTATGCAAACCTTGCTGGTATAAGGCTAACGTTTATAGTAAATAAAGTAGCAATTAAGATGAAAAATAAAAAAATGTTA
>CAZKZU010000084.1:0-4372 GCA_964557345.1 uncultured Methanosarcinales archaeon | reverse complement strand
AAAAAAAATAAAATAAAAAATAAGCAAATGCTTATTTCTTTTTGTTTGCGTTTTCTTCCTTAACAGCAGCGTGAGCAGCAGCGTAAATTGCTACAGGTACTCTGTATGGGCTACATGAAACTTCGTCAAGTCCAATCTTATGACAGAATTCAACAGTTTCTGGGTCTCCACCGTGTTCACCACAAATACCAATGTGTATCTTCGGATTAACTCTTTTTGCATTTTCAATTGCATATTTCATTAATTTTCCAACACCAGACTGGTCAATTGTTTGGAACGGATCTTTGTCAAATAATTCTTTCTCAACATAAACTTTCAAGAAACTTCCTGCATCATCTCTAGAGAATCCACAAGTCATTTGAGTTAAATCGTTTGTTCCAAAACTTAAGAATTCACATTCAGTTGCAAGTTCATCAGCTGTTAATGCTGCTCTTGGAGTTTCAATCATACTTCCAATTTTAAATTTAACTTTGCCTTCAGCTTTAAGTTCTTTAGCTACGCCTAAGATAATGTTCTTAATTACCATATACTCTTTTAGACTAACAACTAATGGAACTTCAATCCATGGATTTGCGTCTTTAACATTTAATGCAGCTTTGAAAATTGCTCTAGCTTGCATTTCAGTTATTTCTGGGTATTTGATTCCTAATCTACATCCTCTAAATCCAAGCATTGGGTTAACTTCGTGTAAAGATGCAATAATTTCCTTCAGTTTAGCTGGAGTAATTTTTAATTCTTTAGCAACAGTTACGATATCTGCTTCTTCTTTAGGTAAGAATTCGTGTAAAGGTGGATCAAGTAATCTGATAATCATTGGCTTACCTGATAAAACTTTAAACATTCCTTCGAAATCTTTTTGTTGGAAAGGTTCAATTTTAGCTAATGCTTTTTTTCTTCCTTCAACATCAGTTGCACAAATCATTTCTCGTACAGCTTTGATTCTTGTTTCTTCGAAAAACATATGTTCAGTTCTACATAAACCAATTCCTTCTGCACCGAATTTCATTGCAACAGTTGTGTCGTTTGGAGAATCTGCATTTGTTTTAACTAAAATTTTCTTGAACTTATTAGCCCATGACATTAAAGTTCCAAAATTTCCAGATAATTCAGCATCAATAACTTTAACTGCTCCTTCAAGAACTTCTCCTGTTGAACCATCTAAAGTAATTACATCTTTATCTTTGAAAACTTTTTTACCAAATGTTAAAGTCTTTTTGTGTTCATCGATAATTGCTTCTGCACATCCTGCAACACAGCATTTATCCATTCCTCTAGCAACAACAGCAGCGTGAGAAGTCATTCCTCCTCTAGCTGTTAAGATACCTTGAGCAGCATTCATTCCAATTAAATCTTCAGGTGAAGTTTCAGTTCTAACTAAAACAACTTTTTCTCCTTCTTCATTTAAAGCATGTGCTTCATGTGCATCAAATACAATTTTACCTACAGCTGCTCCTGGAGAGGCTGGTAAACCTTTACCTAATACAGTAGCTTTCTTTTTATCTGCTGGATCAAGTTGTTTGTGTAACAATTGTTCAATTTGAGCTGGTTGTACTCTTAGAAGTGCTTCTTTTTCAGTTAGTAATTTTTCTTTTACCATATCAACTGCAATTCTTACTGCAGACTGAGCTGTTCTTTTACCATTTCTAGTTTGCAACATAAATAATTTACCTTCTTCAATAGTAAATTCCATATCTTGCATGTCTCTATAATGTTGTTCTAACTTATTTTTATAAGAAACTAATTCTTTGTAAACAGGTGCATTTTGTTTTTCAAGTGTTGAGATTTTTTGAGGTGTTCTAATACCAGCAACAACATCTTCTCCTTGAGCATTCATTAAATATTCACCATAGAATAAATTTTCTCCAGTTGATGGGTCTCTTGAAAAGCAAACTCCAGTTCCAGATGTTTCTCCTTTATTACCGAATACCATAGACTGAACAGTTACTGCAGTTCCATTGATATTTTTAGCAACATTGTTTAATTTTCTGTATAAAATTGCTCGGTCATTATTCCATGAACCAAATACAGCTTCAATTGACATTTTCAATTGTTCTTTTGGATCTTGAGGGAATTCTTTTCCTTTCTCAGCTTTAACTAATGCTTTATATCCAGCAATAACTTCTTTAAGATCTTCAGTTTTTAATTCAGTATCTAATTTTACTTTCTTTTTTTCTTTAACGCCATGAAGTACAGCTTCGAATTTAGCTCCTTTTACTTCCATAACAACATTACCGAACATTTGCATAAATCTTCTGTAAGCATCAAAAGCAAATCTTTCGTTTTTAGTTTTAGTAGCTAAACCAACAACAGATTTATCGTTTAAACCAAGATTTAGGATAGTATCCATCATTCCCGGCATAGAAATTGCTGCACCAGATCTAACAGAAACTAAAAGTGGATCATTATTATCTCCTAACTTCTTTTTCATAGTAGTTTCTAATTTTGCAAGTTGATCTAAATATTCTTTTTCTAAATCTTTAGATATTTTAGCTCCATCATCGTAATACTTATTACAAGCTGGAATTGAAATTACAAATCCCGGTGGAACTGGAATTCCTAACTTACTCATCTCTGCAAGGTTTGCACCTTTTCCGCCTAAAACAGTCTTCATAGACCCATCTCCTTCTTGGAAGGAATACACGTATTTTGTCATGTTCTTTTATCTCCGTAAATATTAACCTTTGTCTGCAATCATTCTCGGACTCACTGGTGCGATGAACCTACTGCCCTTAGGGTTTTCTTATCCAATAAATTTGACTTTTAAGGGGTTTATAAAGATTTTTGATATTTAATATATGTTTTTGGGTTTTTGTCATTGGGAGGTGGGTGCAGAATTAGTTTATAATTAAAAATATTTTTCACTGGTCAAACACCAAGAAATGATTTATAAAACATTATTTCTTCCACATTTTTTAGGGAAAAGTTTATAAAATTGTTTACAAATTATATATATGAGGCATTGAAATGGATCCAATTGTATTAGCGGGGCTTGTAAAAAGAGTTTACGGTAATTTTAATATGTCCACGTTCCAGAATAGATTAATTCTTCAAAAATTTGTATTTCTAATGAGACATTTTAAGATAGATCTTGGTTATGATTTCAGTTTATACTTAAGAGGTCCATATAGTCCTGATTTGGCACGAGATGCTTTTCAAGTAGAGAGTTGGGCTAATGTTTCAAAAGTTCAATTTGAAGATTCTAAATCGGAAGAGCAATTTAATAAATGTGTTTTATTTATAGAAAAGAAAAAAACTGATACCAATTGGCTGGAAATACAAAGTACTTTATCTTTAATTAAGCAATCTCATAAAAATTTATCTGATGAACAAGTAGTTGATGAATGTAAAAAAATCAAAACTTCCTTTGACAAAGAATACATCAAAGAAAGATTAAATGAATTAAATGGAGTTGAAATATGAATAAATCCAAAATTTTAAAAGAAGAATTATTTAATCCTAAGATGAAAGCAGATATAAATGCTACGGCTATGACTATTTCTAAAAAAAAGAGATTTGAATTAAATAGTGAAATAGGAATTCTGACAGGTACTCAAGATGCAAAAATTATGAAATCCTCAGTGTATTCATTAAAATCTTTAAACATTCAGCCAACAATTTCTACATTTAAGAAAATGAGGTAAAATGGGTTTTCTTCCAAGAGAAATTTATTATGTAAATTGCGATCAAAGAGGAAGAAATACGAATTATGATGGATTTCTTAATAGTAATAATGGCAAAGAACGCCCTTTTTTAATAATCTCAGGAATTAAATTAAATAATTCCTGTAAAAACGATGGCATTTATGCATTACCTTTAACAAGTTCAGGAAAGGGTGGTGCTTTCGCCGAGACATTTGATAATGAAAGTTTAGAAAGTGGAGGAAATTATATCTCATTTAGCACATCAGTTATATTATGTGACAAGATCTGCAGAATTGGTTCATGTGACTTACATCAACCAGAAAAGATTGCAAAAATAACTCTTAAGAAATATAAAATAGTATTAAATAAAGTGGGTTCTTTTGTAAAGAATGCATTGGTGGAGTAAAGTTTACTTAGTATTTCATAAAATATCTGGTCTTATTTTTACGTTAAAATTTACTTATTGTTTCAGGATAATTCACTATTTTTCCCTCTTGTAATACAGTTATTTTAGCAACGTATTTTAAAAAAATAATCCACGAAATTATTAAGTAAATTATCATCAGTGGAATTAAAAAGTACCACGATAAAACTAAATATTTTAATTCTATTAAAAAATATAATGCAATAATTGAAAAGCCTAGAAATCCTGAAAATAGATTTGGTTTCATTGTATTTATAGGCTCTGCATTAGTCGTTATTTCACCTTTCAGTAATTTTTTTGAAAAGGG
>CAZKZU010000083.1:0-4411 GCA_964557345.1 uncultured Methanosarcinales archaeon | reverse complement strand
GATGGAATTATAAATTATAAATTCTAAATCAAGGTTGATTACAATTTTTATCAGGAATATAACACAATAAATGAGTCAATAAAACTATAAATGAAAATTTTTAACTGAAAATGTTAGGTAAAGAAATAAATAATAGATTTACACGATAACAAATAATTAAAAAATATAACTAAAAGGACGAGGAAATGTACAAAAAACTAATTGCTCAAAATTCAGAAAATAAAGTCACTTCAATCCTTAATGAATTAGCACATAAACACAAAATCAATATAGATATACTTATTCTTGCCTATACAAGATTAAAACATGACACTGACGAATCTAGCGACATAATCGCCAGAATTAGTTTTATTTTAAACGAAATACCACAAATAATTGAAGATATTAAAACACAAGGACCAGACTATCTTGTAGAATTAGCACGCAATCCTAAAGGTATTTTCTTGAAAAATTTATCAAAAAACACATCTTGTATTTTCAATATTAATCAACTTGAAACTATATATAAACTAATACGAGAAAGTAATGGATTTGGCACACTTCCAGACTTAACAGTAATAAGAACGTTACATGAGATGAAATGGTGGATAGCTGATATTGGATTACCAGAAGATTACTTATCAAAATATTCACTTGATTCGATTGCAAAACACATACTTGTAAACAGGCTATATGAAATAGAGGCTAAAATTGCAAATGGAAATGTAGATACATTTATAACTGGCAACACTAATGGTGAAACATTATATATTGGAAGCAAATCTTCTTCTAATAAAATTGAACAACAAATAATTGAAAACAACAAAGGTCGAAGCTATTATGTTTCTAGTTATAAAACAAAAGCTAAAGATGTAATTATTTATATAGTTAAAGAGGTCTCTCCTTTAAGAATTGAATCAAACACATATGAATGCGACGAAACAATCTCTAAGGAAATGGCTTTAAAATATTTAGAAATTCTTGCTAAGCAAAATATATCATTAACTCCAAAAATAGAAATATCAGATAAAAATGACACAAAAGAAACAAGAATAATGGTATCTTTCCCTACTTCATCTGCTCTTGTATTTAAAAATATAGAAAATATATTAAATAACTATGGACTTGCAGTGAATAGTAAATATTTTCATAACATAAATGCACAAGGACAATGTATTTACACCCTTTATGTTCCAAATAACTTTAATCAAATATTAGAAGACAATATGTCAGCAATTATTAGAGATATTAATAATTTAATTATTTGTCCTACCAACCAATTTACAAATCTTATAGATAAAGGATACACAATAGAGCAAATATTAATATCAAATGCTATCGCTCATTTTGTTCATTTTTTTAGCACCAAAGATCACCCTGAAAACGCTGAACCACGCAACAAAGCAGCAAGCGCTTTACAACAAAAATTAGACAATAGCGAATTTTCCTTAGCATCAATTGTAGATACATTAATTAAATACCCTGCAATGACAAAAGCTTTGCATGATATTTTTATGACAAAATTTGATCCTAAAAATGAAACCATAAACACAGTAGAACTAGAAAAATTAATTGATGATTTCATAAATGACGAAGCAAATGTAAATGTACTGGAAAACGAAAGATTAATATTTAAATTTGCAAAATTATTTTTAAATAATATTAATAGCACTAACTTTTTCATGAAAGAAAAATCAGCAATATCCTTTAGAATGAACCCTGCTTTCTTAAATGAGTGCAGATATGATGAAAAACCTTTTGGAGTTTTCTTTGTTCTTGGTAGAGATTTCCAAGGATTCCATACAAGATTTAAAGATATTGCACGTGGAGGAATTCGCTTAGTTATCTCCAGAAATTTAGAAGCCTATAACAAAAACCTAGATGACGCTTATAGAGAAGGATTTGGTCTAGCTTCAGCACAGCAAAAAAAGAATAAAGATATTCCTGAAGGTGGCGCAAAAGGGATTATCCTCGCACGTTATGGCATCAGCAAAGATGCTGCAACAACTGCATTCAAACAATATATTGATTCCATGCTAGATCTTATGCTACCAACCAATGCTAACGACATAAGGAACTATAATGAAGAAATATTATTCTTTGGTCCTGATGAAAATACGGCTGACCTTATGGATTGGGCTTGTGAAAAAGCAAGAGACAGAGGTTATAAGTTTTGGAAAAGCGTTACTACAGGAAAAGCCCCAGAATTAGGTGGAATTTCTCATATTGATTATGGAATGACAACTACTGGTGTACATGAGTTCACCATGCAACTACTAAAAGCTATGGGATTAAAAGAAACTGAAGTAACAAAACTCCAAACAGGTGGACCAGATGGCGACTTAGGAAGTAATGAAATTCTTATTTCCCATGACAAAACCACAGCCATTGTAGATGGCGCTGGTGTTGTTTATGACCCTGCAGGAATTGATAGGTCAGAGCTTACAAGGCTAGCACTTTTAAGACAAGACCTCTCTAAGTTTGACAAAACAAAACTAAGTGCAAGTGGTTTTCTTGTCTTAATCTCAGACCAAAATGTCACACTACCAAGCGGAGAAAAAGTAAAATACGGAGAATCTTTCCGTAATCAATTTCATTTGCATCCTTTATCACAAAGTATCCTTTTCGTTCCCTGTGGCGGAAGACCAAGATCAATCAATATGAATAATGTTGGACAATTGCTAATTGATGGAAAGCCAAAACACCAACTAATAGTTGAAGGTGCAAACTTATTCTTAACCCAAGAAGCAAGAGAATTTTTAGAAGCAAAAGGCGTAAAAATAATTAAAGACAGTTCAGCCAATAAAGGAGGCGTTACCTCTTCTGCCTATGAAGTTTTAGCTGGATTAGCGCTTAATGACGAGGAATTCACTAGACTCATGGTTGCTAAACAAACTCATGATATACGAGGATTTAGGTCACAAAACATTGAACAATTAGTTACAGATTCTATGAATGACAACAACTTTTCTCTTGAAAGGTTAGCGGCTATTGCTGGTCATATCGGTGAAGTGCCAGAATTTAGGAAAAACTATATTAGAGAAATAATCCAAATAATAAAAGACAATGCCCAACTTGAGTTTGATGCCTTGTGGAAAGAACATCAAAAAACCGGAAAACATTTAACTACATTAAGTGACAGTTTAAGTAATAAAATTAACGTTATAAGTTCTCAGTTAGAATCAAGTGAGCTATTTGAAAATATTGAACTAAGAAGATCTGTTCTCAAATCCTATATGCCACCCTCCCTAGTAACAGAAATAGGTTTAGATAAACTAATGGAACGCATACCGCTTAATTACCAAAAAGCAATCTTCTGTAAACAAATTGCTCGTCTTTTTGTTTATACCAAAGGGATTGATGCTACACCTGAGGATTATAGAGTTTTTATACAAAATATCTAAAACTAAATATAAAATGAAAAGTAAAATAATATCGTTAAGTAATAAGCAAAATCAACCTTCTAGATTCACTCAGCTTATTGACTGGGTTTTTGGTGCAAACACTATTAGTGAGCCTATTATTACTGAGGAAGATAAACAAAAAAGAGCATTAACTTATCTTCAAAATTTACTTAATCCAGCTACGTCAAATCCTTTAAAATTACTTGATGAAGATTTGCATGTTACTTTTTCCAAGAATAAAAACCAACTAAAATTATGTTTTACTGGAGAGCTACCTGTAAGATATAACTATTATTCTCATAATGCGAGAAATAGATATTTTGAAATAAAGCTACAAAGTCTAATTAATATTTTATACAAACATGGTATTTGCGAAACTAATCTATTGGACCAGATAAAAAACAGAAAACATCGAACAAGTGAAATAGAAGAACTTGAAAATACTGGATCAAATAGATGGCATAGAAGAAAAGAAATAATTGGTCCAAAAGATTGTCTACACTCAATTTTTATAAGTATCACTCTAACTGAAATCGGGATTAGTTTAGTTGAGGAAGCATTAACTTCAAATGCAAATCTACGAAGTACTACTAGTACTATAAAATAATCATTTGGAGCCGATAGGCGGAATCGAACCGCCGACCTACTGATTACGAATCAGTTGCTCTACCAACTGAGCTACATCGGCTTAATAAATGTACAGTTATCCGAGCCACGCATAATTACTTAATATATCATAACTTATTTACGCCTTGTCCCTGGAGACAAATCTACGGCACTTCATATCAATTTGCAATGAGCCCCAGGGGAGCTACATCGGCTTAATAAATGTACATATTTTTATTATAGAATGAAAATAAATTAAAATGATATACTTTCTTTATGCCAAAAAAAACACTTATAGATTATTTACTTGAACATGAACTAGTTTACTCAGAAGAAGAAGCAGTAAAACAAGTCATGGCCGGAAATGTTATTGGTGATGGTAGAAAATTCTCCTCTATTCATCAAAAAATTGAAAATGACGA
>CAZKZU010000082.1:0-4476 GCA_964557345.1 uncultured Methanosarcinales archaeon | reverse complement strand
ACTAAAGCTTTTTACAAATAGCTCTTAATTCTTCGCTAGTTTTTAGATATAAAGGAATTAATTTTTTTGCTTCCTCTCTTTTTTTCTGATGCTCTGCTAAGAAATGATTTATTTTCTCAATCAAAATTGCTTTAAGTTCTCCGCTAAGTAAAACTCCTTTTTTATAATCGTGATAAATCTTTTTCAGTTTTTCGTCATCTTCTTCAAAAAAAGTTAACCATTGATATGAAACATCAACATCAGGATTTCCACCTAATCGTCTATGCTCTTCCATTGTAGCTTGACCACCAGAAAAGGCATATTTATTTATTTTATTTTTTACAGTTTTAGCATCATCTGTTGCAAAAATAGTTGCACTATCGCCTGACGAAGAAGACATTTTCCCATCCTCAGTCATTCCACCAAGACCTGGCAAAAATCTACATTGAATTGAAGCTGGCTTAGAATAACCAAGTTTAGGAATTACATCTCGAGATACACGAAAATGAGGATCTTGATCAACAGCATGAGGAATCAAACAAGGAATATTTTTCCCAGCTAATACAGACGGTAAAAATGCAGGCACTGCTTGCATAGCAGTATAAAAAATAGCACCTAAATTCTGTTCATTAGTAAAACCAAACGCAGATTTCGCTGTCGAGAAAGTAATTCTTTTTCCTACTTTACAGCCTTCTTTATACATTAAATCAGCATGCATAGTATCAACTAAAAAATGCGTTTTTTTAGGATCAAAACCTAATGCAATAACATCAAGCATATTATCATAAAGCCATTTATTAGTATCTTCAAAAGTCAATTTATCTTTAAACAAAAACTTTTCTTCATCCGGAAATTGAAACCATAAATGAACATCAAATTTATCTTGCAACCATTTTGTAAAAGTCCAAGGAACTAAATGTCCAAGATGAACTGGTCCAGAAGGCGCTCTTCCAGTATATAAGAAAAATTTATTTCCTTTTTCATATTCTTCAAAAAGCCATTTCAAATCACGATGTGCAAAAAATATTTCACGCTGTAAAAAAATATGAGACTCACCAGCTAACTCTTCAATTTTATCATTAACATGAGAATCTATTTTAGAAACACCAAACTCCTTAGTCAATTTATCATAATCAATATTACCCTTAACTTCCCATGGCGTAACTACAGCTTTTTTCTCAGTCATTTTAATTATCACTTATTTATTCCACTTAAACTAATAATAAATTCTTAAAACAAATTTCTTTAATAAAGCTAATTAATAAATAGCAATTATATAAATCTATTGAAATAGAAGAATATCAAGAAATTCAATTAAATATTCTATTAAGTATACTGCCTTGCTATGAGCCACTATTTCGTATGACTAGATGGAGCAGCGAGAAGCGAAAGCGACGAGCGTCGCGACAACAAACAGGCGAATGCCGGAAAAAAGAAGAAAGGCGAATTGGCAGTATACTTAGTGAACATAATCTACACAAAATACATTCTATCCTAAACTAATAAAATCTATCACCTATAATTATTTAAAGTTACACCTATATGATAGGAACTAAGTGGGTACAATGAATTTATTTGGAACTAAAACAAACCCGTTCGATACGGTTACAAAAATCTCAGTTTTTCCTAAAATTAGAAGTATTGTCCTTAAGAAAGACAAAAAATTAATAGTATTCAGCCCATCATATCTTCTAGGTAAACATGGAAACACAAGTCAAGAAGTTGCATCGAAATTTATGAATCTTAAAACAGCAACACAATTATTAGAACTAATAGATAATTATGTTTCAAATGGAAAATTAACAGGTCAAAGAGTTGAAATTAAAGAAATGAATTTTGGCTTAGACTTAGGAACTGACTCACTAGTTCAAATATCTGAAGATTTAGTAGGCGTACTTCCAGTTGAAAATATTCGTGGAAATAACATCAACACAATCTATACTCAAAAAGAGAGAATGCCACACACAAAACTACTAAATATGGTTCTTGTACCCTTCAATCCACAATATGGAGAAGGCGTAGATCTATTATTCAAAGAAAAATACCCTGGAATTAGCTTTGAACAATTCGAAGCAGTATATGCAATTCTTACAATATTCCCAGGAAGATTTGCTCCACCATTTAACGACTCTTCATTTTGGAACCAACATGCTCTCCTAAAAGAAATGAAGTAATTATTACTATATAATATTAGATTAGTCTGCAATTAACTCGTAAACACAAGTATACTGCCAATTCGCCTTTCTGGTTTTAGTTCGCTAGCGCTCACATTAGTCGCGACGCTCATCGTTATGCACTCTTCGCTGCTCCATGTAGTCATACGTCACAATGGCTCATAATCAGGCAGTATACTTTATTATTATCTTTCCAGAAAACCCAAAATTTCCACTATCAAATACTTCTAAATACTCTAAAACCCCCTCCTTAAATAACAATACTTTTAAATACTTGTTACACTAAAAGCTGTATTAATAGATACTAATTAAGAACTATTAAGGTGATATCATGGCAAATTATTCAATAAAAAGTATAGTAATGCTGTTAATAGCAGTTTCAATGTTATTTCTTTCAGGATGTGGTGGAACTACTACAACTGGAGACATAGGTACACCATATGTTGGTGGAACTGAAGGATTAGGAGTGGAATTTATTACTGGAACTCCTCCTGCGGAAATTTTTGATGGAAATATGTATCCATTTACTGTAGCAATTAAACTTGAAAATCAAGGAGAATATGATCTTGCTAGTAACGAGGGTTTCTTAAAAATCCAAGGAATTAACCCTGAAGAATTTGGAGTAACTGCATCAGCTATCAAAGTAGATATCCCTGAAATTACTGCAACTAAAAAAAGTTCTGATCAAACTGTAATCAAAGGCGGAACTGAAGTAGTAACATTTCCTGAATTAAAATATAAAAAAGATGAACCAGGTAACTTCATGATTAATAGTTTTAGAGTGTCAGCTTGTTATGATTATGAAACAAAAACTGCTTCAAAAATTTGTATTAAAGAAAAAAATATAGATGGTCTAAAAGACAATGAAATCTGTAAAATATCTGAAAATAAAGAAACTGTAAACTCAGGTGCACCAATTCATATCACAAATATGCTTGAAAGTACAAGAGGAAAATCTGGAATCCAAATATCTTTTGACGTAGCACATGTTGGACCAGCAACTAATAAATGGTTCAAAAAAGGAGATCTTGAATGTAACGATTTAGTTAGTAACTCTGAACTTTATGCTGTAGAAGTAATTGTTGACCCAATTATTGATGGCAAATATACTGCAAAATGTACTGGTAATGGTGCATCAAATGGCGGAAATGATATCATGGTAAAACTATGGGGCGGAGAACCTGCAAAAGTAACTTGTAGCTTTGACGTTGGAAACCAAGCAACAGACTTTGAAACAAGAGTCAATATCAAATTAAAATACAGATATTTAGAATACATTGAAAAACAATTACTTGTTAAAGATTTAGGCGTTCAATAAACCGCCTTTTTTATTTTTTTATTAAACATACACTATCAGTTTAAAATAAATCATCAAATAAACAATAAGGAAAAGCTAAAATTAAATTACGATCAATAAATTATTTTTTAACCATTAAAGGTGTAAAATGATGAAAAACGTAAAAAAAATAGTCAGAAAAACTGTGAAAATTACGGCTAAAAAGGTAAAACCTGTAGTAAAAATCAAAAAAGTTTCTAAAAAAGCGGTTAAAAAGGACAAACCAAAAGCAAAACCTAAAAGTAAACCTATGGCTAAATCTAAAGCAAAACCTGCTAAAAAGAAAAAGAAATAAATTTGGTAATACAAACGTTACAGATAAACTACCAACAATATTATAAACGAGAGTTTCTTTTCTATCACCATGGCTGAAGATACAACAATGAATTATGAAAAACTCTTCGATCATTTAAGAGAAGAGAGAAATAACATTAGACTTCAAGAACTTCCCCCTACCTTTTATAGCGATATCATTGAATATTTTAGAATTAAAGGCGGATCTAGCTCAGATCAACTAAAGAATGCTAAAAGAATTATAGAAGAAATTTACGAAAGACGAGAGAAAAAAATTCTTAATCTTGCAATAAGTAAAAGCCGAACTAAATCTAGTTTAATCGATACAAGTGCACTTTTGCCTGAAGAAAATATCTTATTCAAACAAACAGTAATACTAATGGATCACTTTAGAGATGAAATCCTTAAAAAAGTAATTAGCGACACACCATCAACTGATAAAATACTTATTGATCAAATAACAGCTACTGAAGAAGAAAATACAACTCAAGAAATAGCTCCAAAACAAGAAACTAAACAAGAAGAACCAGCAAATTACAGAGTAAAATTCTTAAAATACGTAGACAAATTTGTAGGCAGTAACCTAGAAATATTTGGTCCTTTTGATGAAGGAAACGTAGCTGAACTACCAAAAGAAACAGCAGATCTAGTAATATCTAAACTACTAGCAATCAAATTCGGCGAAGATTGAAT
>CAZKZU010000081.1:0-4500 GCA_964557345.1 uncultured Methanosarcinales archaeon | reverse complement strand
ATTTTTGACTATGGATGTTGAATTTAAAGAAGAACCGGTAAAGGTTAAAGAGTAAATAATATTTGTTATTAATAAAGTAATAATTGTAATTCTAGTGCGGAAAAATTTGTTTTAAATATCTATATTTTTATTTTTTTAAATAATCCTTTGGATTTGGAAATATAAAATATTTAAAATGATAATTGATTTAAAATTTATATTTTTTAGTTAAAAAACCATAATATTTATATATTACTAAAAGTAATAGTATTATTACTATAAGTAATACTATGAACGAAGATATAAAAATTATACAATTGCTTTTGAGCAGGAAGGACGAAACCTATACTATTAAGAAGATCGCGGATGTTTTGAAAATAAATTATCGTATTGCTTATGAGAAAGTAATGTTGCTTGAAAAAGATGGTTTACTTAATGTAACAAAAGTTGGTAATTCCAAGCTTTGTGCATTTAATTATACATTTAGTAGCAAGGTTTATGAGGCGGAGTTTAATCGAAGGCAAATTATGTTTAAAAACAAGGATTTTGTTGTGCTTCAAGATATGCTTTCAAAACTTAATTTTGGTTTTGTTGCTTTAATATTTGGTTCACACGTAAAAGGCACTGCAACTAAAAATTCAGATATAGATATTTTAACAATTGGTGGTAATGAAAAAGAGATAGCAAAAGCGCTTTCTCTTTGGCCTGATAAAATTCATTTGACTTCGATAACTTGTGATGAATTTGTATTGATGGCGAAAAGTAAGGAGTTTACAGTAGTTAGTGAAGCAATAAAAAATAATATTATATTGGTAGGTATAGAAGAATATTATAGGTTAATCAAAAATGTTGGATTTGATTCGAATTCGGGAAGCTGAAGATAAAGTTCTAATTTATTTAGATGATGGTCTATTAAAAAAAGTAGGTGCTGATAAAAATGTTATACATATTCTTTTAAGGAATGCTCAAGAAAGTTTATCTGTCTCTGAGGAAATTAGTAAAAATAATTGGTCTGACTTATGGGTCATAGTTTGTTCGTATTATTCAATGTATTATTATGCAAATGCTGTTCTTTTGAAATTAGGTTACAAAGTTGGGGATAAAATTGCTCATAAAGTAACTTCTGACGCTTTAATTACTTATGTTCGAAAAAAGTTAAAGGCATCTCTACTAGAAGAATACGAGGAAACTAAAAAGGAAGCATTGAATTTAGCAGGATTATATGCTGATAATTTAATTGAATCATTTGATTTTGAACGGCATAAAAGAAATTATATTCAATATAACACAATTGAAACAGAAAAACATTCTAAGTCAAAGACTTCTTTACAAAGAGCGAAAGTTTTTGCAAAAGAAATGAGGAAGTTATTGCTTTGATTATTTTTTTAATTCTTTGCGATATTATGATTTTTGTTATTATTTAATTATTTTTGTAACATTAAATTTTGATTGTAGCCTTTCTAAACATAATCATTATTTGTACTTATATTTTTAATCTAATTTATAAACACAAATCCTTCAGAATGAATTATTATGTATAAGAAATCTCAAACCGCAACAGAGTATCTAATAATATTAGCAGTCGTGATAGTTATCGCACTTGTTGTAGTTAATACGATGGGCGGATTTCCGGGAATTGGAGCTGGATCTTCTAAGAAAGTTTCTGATGTTAAATTAGCAACTGATACAGTTGGAATAGATTCTTATTCAATTGGAGCAAGTAGTTCTATATTTAAATTAAAAAATAATAATTACGAGACTATTACAGTAAATGAATTTAGACTTAATCAGCAAATTAATTTAACTTGTAATTCTTCAAATACAATTCCTGCACTTCCAATTGTATTAAATATTGGACAAACTCAAATAATTAATTGTACTGCTGTTAATAGTTCTAATTATGTTATTACAAATAAACAAACTCCTTTGATAGGAATATTATATACAGATTCTATTTCCTCTAGTAGACTTGCTGGAAATGTTGAAAGTTATGGTGGTGTAAGTTTATCTAGTAATTTGCCTGAGAATGAAGTTGATAATAATTGTCATGCAACTGGTGGAAATATAACTATTGTTGGAGATTATAAAATTCATACTTTTACTGACGATGGTATTTTGAATATTATTTCAGGAATTTGTAACGTAGATGTGATTGTTGTAGCTGGTGGTGGCGGCGGCGCTGGCTGGCATGGTGGCGGCGGCGGTGGCGGTGGCGTAGTTTACAAACCATTACTTGAGATGTCAGCAAGCAATACTTCTATTGTCGTTGGTGTTGGTGGTATTGCTGGTCCTCCTGATGGAACTGGTACTAATGGTGGGGATTCTTCTTTTGGTTCTGTAGTTGCTA
Source organism: uncultured Methanosarcinales archaeon (assembly GCA_964557345.1). Taxonomy (GTDB): domain Archaea; phylum Nanobdellota; class Nanobdellia; order Woesearchaeales; family DATGWN01; genus CAZKZU01. Next base: position 2,174 of record CAZKZU010000081.1, on the reverse strand, counting down.
CTGGCGGTGGTGGTGCTGGTGGTGGTATTTGGATAAATGGTTTAAATGGTGGTAGTGGAGGAGGAACTTCTAATGGTATGACTCCAGGTTCTGGAACTCTTTATCAAGGTACTGCAGGTGGTGGTGGAGATTATTATTCTGGTGGTGGTGGTGGTGGTGCGTCAACTCCCGGTAGTGATGGTTCAGGAACTACTGGAGGAAATGGTGGTGAAGGATATTCTTCTATTATAAGTGGTTCTTTGTATAAGTACGGTGGTGGCGGTGGCGGCGGAGCAGAAACTGCTGATAGCGTTGGTGGATTAGGTGGAGGTTCTGGTGGAGGATATGGTGGTTCTAATTCTGTAGGAGCAGGGGCTTTCGGTGTAGATAATTCTGGTGGTGGCGGTGGTGGTGGACCATGGACTGGAGAAATTTGGCAAGGTGGAAATGGTGGATCAGGCGTTGTAATTGTAAAATATTCATTATCAGGTACTTCCGTTATAGATTGTGTTGTTGGCCAAATAGGTTGTTCTGGAACTAATTATTTAGTATGTACTGAAGGTAATTGGGTTGATAATGGTCAGGTATCAGGGCAATGCGATTATGCAGCTCCTGGAAATATTACTGAACTTAGACAAGGGTTAGTTGGATATTGGCCACTTGATTCTAATACCAATGATAATTCAGGTAATTTTAATAATGGTGTTAATTATGGTGCGGTTCCTGTTGCAGGAAAAGTTGGTAGTGGGGCATATTCATTTGATGGCACTACGCAATATATTGCTGGCTCTGATGCAAGTTTGCCGATGGGAGATGCGCCTAGATCGGTTTCTTTTTGGTTTAATATGCTTGATGATAACGCGGATAATTGGATGAATATTATTTCTTATGGTAGCGCTGGAACTTATTATGGTCTACTCGACTTCGCTTTTGATGGAAGGATTGGTTCTTCAGGATATAATCAGTTAAGAATTACTGATTGGGGCGCAGATTTTGATTCTTATCAGCAAATTGATGTAAATACTTGGTATCATGTTGTTTTGACTTATGACGGAGCTAACTGGAAGTTTTATATTAATAATGTAATGACTGATTCTTATGTTTACGAATATACAGTTTCTTCTGAATTTAGACTTGGTGGTTATGCTGCTGGTGAAGTTGAAGGCTCTTCTGATTTTATGGGAACTATTGATGAGTTCGCTGTTTGGGATCGTGCTTTAAGTTCATTAGAAGTTACACAATTATATAATGCTAGTACTGGATTTAGTTTGGCATTACCTGCGGATCAGCTTCCTGAATGTGCAGAAGCAACAACTGATTGTAATGAAACTGAATATTTAGTTTGTACTAATGGTCATTGGGTAAATAATGGAAATGTATCCGGGGAATGTCTTTATGCACCTCCTGGAGATATTACTTCCCTTCGAACTGGATTAGTTGGATATTGGCCGTTTGATGAAACTTCTGGCACAATTGCTTATGATAATTCTAGTAGTAAGAAAAATGGAACATTACTAAATGGTGTTGTTGTTAATCAAGTTGGAAAAGTTGGTAAGGCATATTCTTTCGATGGTAGTGATGATATTATTAATGTTGGCGCTTTTGATTCTTATTTAGTTGGTAAAGATCATATGACTTATTCAATGTGGGTAAATCTGGATACGTATGGGGCTCAGTCTAGAGCTGTAATGTCAAATACACAAGATGGTCAAGCACAAACTGAATTTTCTGTGTATTCCGGTGGTTTTAACTATTGTTTATTTACTGCGGGCTCTCCAAATGGATGGTGTCCGACATCAGTAAATCAAGCTTTAGGATTAAATAGTTGGCATTTTTTAACTTTTGTTTATAATGGAGCTCAAACTATTTTTTACATAGATGGTGTTAATAGTGGTGAATATAGTGTCGGTGGTTTAACCGCAAGACAAGGTGGTTCAGCGAGAAATTTAATAATTGGTGGTCGAGATACTGATTATTGGAATTTACATAGATGGGATGGACTTATTGATGAAGTTGCAATTTGGAATCGATCTTTAAATTCAACAGAAATATTGCAATTGTATAATTCAAATAATGGAATGAGTTTAGTTCAATAATTTTATAACTAAAATTTATTAAGTCTTTTTTTGCGATTTCTTTCGAAACCTTTAAAGCTATGGAAACTATGTAATTACTTATGACTCAATGTGAACAAT
>CAZKZU010000080.1:0-4645 GCA_964557345.1 uncultured Methanosarcinales archaeon | reverse complement strand
AAGAGTTGAACGTCTAATGAAAGAAATGTTGATTGTTAAAGGAGGAAAAAAATAAGATGAAAATTAAAGAGGTGATGAAAGTTAAATTAATTTATTTAGTAATGTTTTTATTTTTGATTTATATATCTAATGCATTAATTGTTATTTCTCCTGTAAATCAAACATATTCTTCAAATAATATTTTTATTAATTATAATTCTCCAATCGCATTTAATTGGACAGGGTATAGTTTGAATGGCGGAGAAAATGTAACCTTAAATAATTCTGCTTTATTCTCTCCAACTCAAACAGGTTATTATTTTAATAATAATTATTTATCTGGTATCGCTGGAACAGTTGTGAATGGAGACTATTTATATTCTGCAACCTATGTAAATAATACTCTCAGTACTTTTAATATAGCAGGAACAAATGCTTCAAATCCCATATCTATTGCTAACTATAAAAATGATACGAGTCTTAAAGGAGCTGTAGGTGTTTTAATCTCCGGAGATTATTTATATGTAACTAATAGTTGGCCAATTGGTATCTCTGGTTGTAGTGTTACAACTTTTAATATTTCTGGAGAAAATGCAGCCAATCCTGTCCAAATAGCGTATTATAGCAATGCCTCTACTTTATTAGGTGCAAGGGCAATTGCTACGAGTGCAGGTTATCTTTATGTAGGTGCATACAATAATGATTCTTTAGTAACCTTCAATATTTCTGGCACAAATGCAGCAAACCCTTCGCTCATTTCTTCTTACAAGAACGGTACTAGTTTAGATGGCGTATATGGTCTACTCGTAAATGGAGAATATTTATATGCTACTGCGTATGTAAATAGATCTTTAACGGTTTTCAATATTTCTGGCGCAAATGCAGCCAATCCCGTTGTGATATATAACTACTATAATTCCACAAGTCTTTATGGAGCGAGAGGTCTTGCTATAAATGGAGATTATCTTTACGTTACATCATATTTAGCACATTCACTAACTACCTTCAATATTTCTGGAGAAAATGCAGCCAATCCTGTTCCATTATCTTACTATATTAATATTTCTAATATAGCTAATCCTTCAGGTATTTTTGTAGCTCATAATCGTCTTTATGTAGGAGGAGCTACCAACGATTCTTTAGTAACCTTCAATATTTCTGGAGAAAATGCAGCCAACCCAACGCCTATTTCTTTTTATCAGAATAGCACTAGTTTAGATGGTGTTACGGGTCTTATGGGTTCTGGTAATTATTTATATGCTTCAACATACACTACTGGAAAATCTTTAACTACTTTTGATATAGTTACTATTTCTGGAAACTACTCTACAAATATCACGGCACAGGAAGGGTTAAACAATATTACCCTCTGTGGAAATGATAGCTCTAATGTTTTCAGCTGTAATTTAACTTATTTCAATGTAGATACCATTCAACCTGCTTTTACTTCTTTAAGTCCGTCAAATAATACTGCTACTGGAAATTCATCAATCAATTTCACAGCAAATATTTCAGATGTTAGCGGAATAAAAAATGCAACCCTAAATGTTTTTAGAAATAATGTTTTGTATAATAAAACTTACTTTAGTAATTCTTCTCCGATTTCTAATTCTTATTCTTTGAATTTTGATGGAAGTAATGACTATGTAAGTATTCCAATTAATATAGATAGCTATGTTAATTTAACTTTAGGAACTTGGGCTTATTTAAATAATTTGAAAGGTGAAATAGTAATAGGAAATGATAATGGGGGTTTTGATAGGGGAATATATGCTCATGGTAGTTTAGGTTATTGGTATGTTTGGGTTGGTAATAATGGTTGGAATACTACTGTGCCGTTATCTCTTAATTCTTGGCATCATGTAGTTGTTGTATATTCATCTACAAATACGGAATTTTATTATGATGGTGTTAGATATAGCAGAGGCTCAGCATCTGCAGGTTATAGCGGGAGTAGCACATTAAAATTAGGTAGGAGTGATAATGCGGGAGGAGATTCTTATTTTAATGGTTCAATAGATGAGGCAACGATCTTTAATAGATCATTGTCTGCTACTGAAATTACTGCATTATATAATTCTGGAAATGGTTTATATGCAGATACTCTCATTTCTCCTTTCAATTCTGGTTTGGTTGCAGGTTATCATTTAGATGAAGGAAGTGGAACAACAGCAATAGACATTACTGGAATAAATAATGGGACTTGCTCTGGTGCAAATTGTCCAAATTATATAACCGGGAAGGTTTCTCCTTTGGTAGATTGGATAAATTATACTTCTGGATCTTTAAGTTATATTTTTTCAAGAGTTTACAGTTTAATAGATGGAATTTATACTTGGTTTTTTGAAAGCTATGATCTTGCTAATAATGATAATACTTCTGGAAATTATACATTAACAGTAGATGCAACTGCTCCTCAAATTAGTTTTTCAAGTACGGGGTCAGAAGCGAATAATTCGTTTAAGCAAAATAATTATATTTATGTAAACATATCTTTGACAGAATCTAATTTTGTAAATATAACTTATAATTTATATAATAATTCATTATTAAATTTAACTAATTATTTAACAAATGTTACTTCCATAAATTGGACTGGTTTAGAAAATGGAATCTATTATTATAATGTCTCAGCATGTGATGTTTTTGATAGATGTAATTCAACCGAAACAAGAATGATTACTTTAGATACAACTAATCCAAACGTAACATTAGTTTCTCCAGAAAATAATACTTTTAATGCTCTTTCTTCAGTTAATTTCTCTGCAAATATTTCTGATAATTTAGGAATTAAGAATGCTACTTTAAGTGTTTTAAAAGATGGCACACTATATAATAAAACTTATTTTAGTAATTCTTCTCCGATTGTTGATTCTTATGCTTTGAAATTTGACGGTGTTAACGATTATGGTCTATTAAACTCTAATTTGGGATTTTCAGGTACTAGAAATATAACTGTTTCAGTATGGATTAAAGATAGTGTTGGATCAAATGCACTAGGTATTTTCTCTGATGCTTCAGATAATTCCAATGATTTTTATTCAGTTTATGGTACAAACTATATTGAGTTTGGAAATAATGTTGGAGGAACTCAGTCAGGAGTTATAAATAGGACAGGTTGGCACCATGTAATTCTAAGGTATAATGCTACTCATTACCAAATATTTTATGATGGTGTTGCGGTTGGTACTCCATATGCAACAACCGTTACTCTTTCAAATGAAAATTTTGTGGTGGGTTTGGATCGTAGTTGGTCTTCTTTAGGTAGATGGCTTAATGCTTCAATGGATGAATTATTAGTATTTAATCGTTCATTAAATTCTACAGAAATCTCCCAATTATATAACAATGGTTCTGGACTTTCTGCAGATACGTCTAGTGCTCCTTTCAATTCTGGTTTAGTTGCAGGATATCATTTAGATGAAGGATCTGGAACAACAATAAGAGACATTACTGGCAGATATAATGGAACAACCAGTGGTAGTCCTGTATATTCAACTGGAAAAGTTGGTTTTATGATTGGAGAGTGGGTAAATTATACTGCAGGTTCACTAAATTATATTTTCTCAAGAGTTTATAATTTAGCAGATGGAATATATACTTGGTTCTTTGAAAGTTATGATTTAGCAGGTAATAGAAATTTAACTGAAACAAGACAGGTAACTGTGGACTCTGCAGGTCCAAGTGCAACAAGTATTCTTCCTTCAAATAGAACAAGAATTCTTAATAATATTCAAAATTTTAGTGCAGTAATAACAGATCTTTTATCAGGAATTAGGAATGTTACTTTAAACATTTTTAATCAAACAGAGTTATACAATGAAACTTTATTAGCTAATTATTCCTCTGCTGGAACTCTAACCTCTACTGTGGGTGTAGTAATAAATCTAGTTGATGGATTATATAATTGGTTTTTTAGTATGTTTGATTTTGTTGGGCATGTAACCTTTTCTCAGAATTATACTATAGGAGTAGGATATGGGTTGTACTTCTGTGATACTATTTCACAACCGGGAGTTTATACTTTACAGAATAATATTGCAAATCAAGCCGGAACTTGCTTTACAATAACTTCTAATAATGTTACAATTGATGGAAATGGTTATACAATTGATGGTGATGACTCTGGATCAGATTATGGTATTTATGCAGCTTCAAGAACAAATATTACTATAAAGAATTTTGGAAGTATTACTGATTTTTACCACGGTATTTATTTTAATTCTGTAAGTAACTCTAATATAAATAATTTAACTGCAAACTCTAACTCTCTTACTGGCCTTTATTTATCTTCAAATTCTAATAATAACCTAACAAATATAACTGCAAATTACAATAGCTATGGTTTTCATTTACCTTCAAGTTCCAATAACAACCTAACAAATATAACTGCTAATTCAAATTCATATGGAATTCTTTTAGACTCTGGTTCAAACAACAACAATCTAAATATTATAAATACTAATTCAAATCAATATGGTATTTATTTTTATTCTGCCTCTAACAATAATTTTAATAATATTATTTCAAATTCAAATTCTGTAAATTCTGTCCTTCTTTATTTATCTAGCAATAATAGATTTGTAAACGGGACAATGAGTTCTTCCTCAACTTGTGTATTTGAAGATTGTTCAGATACAGAATGTCCTACAAATAATTACTTTGA
>CAZKZU010000079.1:2924-4705 GCA_964557345.1 uncultured Methanosarcinales archaeon | reverse complement strand
TTTATTTTAAATATCCTCTTGAAATGCTTAAAATTTGGCACGGAGGCTTAAGCTTTAATGGAGGAATTCTATTCGGGACTATTTGGATTTATATTTACTGCAAAGTTAAGAAAATTAGTTTTTTCAAACTAACTGATTTTTTAGTAATTCCTCTCGCAGTTTTCTTAGCTCTTGGACGATTAGCTAATTTTTTAAATGGTGAGTTGCGAGGACTTCCAACTTCTGCACCTATAGGGATCATTTATCCAGGCGAAACTATCGGAAGGTGGCCAACACAGATATTTGAAAGTTTAAAGAATGTAATTATTTTTGTGTTCTTATATTTAATTTGGCTAAAAAAGGACAAAATATTTGAGAAATACTCTGCAGGGATATTAACTGCATTTTTTCTAATTTTATATGGGACTTTTAGATTTTGTATTGAGTTTTTAAAAGAAGGTGATAAAGTTATATTTAACCTAAATACTAGCCAAATTTTTTGTATAATATCTATAATTACAGGTATTTTCATATATATTTATGTTTCACACCATAAAAAATAGCTTTACTGGTTTTAATCATGATTTTTAGTCAATCTCTGCCAAAATAATGCGTAATTATTAAAAACACCTCTAATTCTTCAGTAAATATGAATAACCTTGCGCCTTCAGTTCCAAAATATGATGCATCAGTATTTACTCATATAGAGGATATTTCTTTATCAAAAGAAACATTAGAATTACTAGATAAAGCAAATAAGGTGTATTTAAACAATTTTGATTCTCGTATTTGGTATGGTAGATGTATTTTTTTGAGTTGGTATTGTTCGAGGGGTACTTGCAAGTTTTGTTACAGATCCACTCCTAAGCATCAAGCTATACACGGTCCGAATTCAAAAAGATCTATGGCCTCTGTTCTTTTAGAAGCCCTTTTTTGTAAGATATTCAAATGGAGAATCGAGTTTTTAACAGGTGGATATGAAATCATGCCTTTTGAGCAACTTTCTGAATATATGAAAAATATAAGTTTAGTTTATGGTGAAAAATTATGGCTAAATCTTGGTGTTTTGACAGAGGACGATATTAAAAAAAGCATACCTTATGTAAAAGGGATTTGTTCTTCTATAGAAACTCCTAGCCCTGAAATTCATAATTTTATTTGTCCTGATAAACCTATTTTGCCTTATGAAAAAATGTTTGAAAGTCTTGAGTTAAATCACCCGAATGTTAAAAAAAGTGCTGCCTTTATTGTAGGACTAGGGGATAAACAAGAAGATCTACATTACTGGTTCGAATTTATTGAGAAATATAAATTAGATAGAATTACAGTTTATGCATTAAAACCAGTTAGGGGAACTATTTTTCTAGAAGGCCCAACTCACGATTTATATTTGAGCTGGATAGCGCAATTAAGAATAAAATTTCCTCGTCTTGAAATAATTGGTGGCACCAATTTAAGACGAAGCGAGGAAGTAAAATACATGATTCGTGCAGGAGTGAACGCTATAACAAAATATCCTGCGACAAAACAATTCGGTACTGAGAAATCAAAATTAATAAAACAACTCATCGAAAGCGAAGGAAGAACTTTTACTAGTAATATTGTTCAATTACCAGACATAGATTGGTTTGCAGAAATAGATGCTTTAAATATTTCTGCCGAATATAAAATCGAATTAAAAGCATTGATTCCTTCCTACTTAAACGCATTTAGAAATCCAAAGGATAAAGATTCAAAGTATTCTTTTGATGAGTAAGTTATTTAATCTTCGAATTTTTTAATAGTTATTAATTTTTATATAT
>CAZKZU010000079.1:0-2824 GCA_964557345.1 uncultured Methanosarcinales archaeon | reverse complement strand
AATAGCTCATTAATTTCTTCTTCTCTGTAATTTTCTTTCTTTAGTTCATCTATGATTTGTTGGTCTGATTCTCCTATAGAACTATTAATTGCCATAAGTAATTCTAACATTTGTTTATTTTGTTTTGGTTTTGGAGCAGTTTTGATAACTTCGGGCATTCCTGAAGTTTCCTTTTGTTTCTTAGTTTCTTTTTCTTTTTGTGCTTCAATTTCTTTTAATTTATTTTTTTTATTAATTTGAATTCTTGTAAATATAAATCTTCCAACGAATAAAATAATTCCTAGTAACAGCAATACTACAATACCTAAGATTATGTATTTCCATTGAATTTTATTTCTAATTTTATATTCTGAAGGCAACTCTAAATAACCTACCCCTAATTGCATAGTGAAAGGAACTTTTTGTTCATACCCCTTAGAACTTATAATTAAATTATTGTCCTCTGTTCTGTTTTCAGTTATTTTTAATTTTTGATATATGTATAAGTCCACAGTTTGTTCTGGCATCAGTGAGATTGAATCTACGACTGGATATACTGCAGTGGTTTGCTCCCAAGCTAATTTAATTGTGATGTTATCTTTGAAAGTATTAGTTATACTCAATATTCCTTTTTTTCCGCTGGGTATTTTATTATTTAGTATGAAATATGAAAAAGGAGGTACTTTATAATAGTTAGAAATAAAACTGTATTCTTTTTGGATAGTTGCTTCGTCAGTTTGGCAAGAGTAGTTTGCATCTATATTTTGAGTTTCCTCCCTTTGATAGTCGTATGAAAACATCAACTCAGGATCCGAAGAAACCTCGATATTTGTATTTTTAAAAGTATTATTAAAAGTAAAATCGCAATCTAAAGTAGATATTGATTTCTCAATTGGTACATTTATTATCCCGGGATTTTCTAAAAAATAATATTCTTCTTTAAAATTAAGTTTTAAAAAAGGTTTTCTTGAAAAAATCACTGGTGTTGTTAAAGTTAGATTTCCACATTTAATTATGGCATATCCTCCATAATTACCATCTTCTGATGCTGTAAGAAGTATTTTTGCTTGTGCAGTTCTATTGCTAACATCCAAAGTAACTCTGGAGTTATTAGTAAGTGCATCAGTCATAATAACGGAGCAATTGCTTGCGTTATTAAAATCCCCTTCGAAATTTAATTTTGCTAAATTTTCTTCAGAATATACTACAAAAGGATTTGCTTTGATGCCAGTATCATTTTTCTTAAATATATTATACATTAATATATTCTGGATTAGCATTTCCCATCCGCTAGGAGGCCTTTCCATTAACGCCCACTTTTTAGCATCTCTTACCCACTCACTATTTTCATCTTTAAATGCATTTATGGCAAAAAGTGTTGTCGTATAATCTTTATCTTTTCCAAAACTACCTGCATTGTTTTGAGAAAATAGAATCCACGTTTTTACATCACTACTATTCGTGACTTCATACGCATGTACGTTAAACAAAATCTCATCACTAGTTCTTAATTTAGTTCCTGCAATTCTCGCTCTATCTATCTCGCTCAAAATCCAATCTTTTCCACTATCATACGATGATTTATTTAGCCCATTAATTAAAAGCGCCCTTTCGGTAACTCCTGGATAACAATTCTCTTTAGATCTATCATCTGGCCAACATCCGCCTGGCATTTTAAAATAAAATGTCTCGTCAGTATCTCTGCAATATTTAATTATATTTTTGTTAAAATAATCGTAGATTGTAGCACAAAATGCCTTATCGCAGGTTACATTAATTGTATCTCTAGATGTGTAATTTAAATTAACTAAAACTGGGGTATCGTTTATAATTGTGAATTTTTCTATTTCTGTATCATCTGAAAAAATACTGCAATTAGTTCCGTTATCTGAGTCAACTTGAACTGTCCACCCTCTATTATCAACCTTATTTTGTTTATATTCTATCCAAAGTAATGCGTCTTGGTAAACTCTGTCTGTCCTATTTAATCCAGCTTTAGATAGATAAAAGATAGTGTCTGTGGTTTCTTTTAGGTCACAATTATTTGCAGGCCAACATTTTTCTTTTTCATCTCGCGAGTATTTTAATTGCTCAAGCAGTGGAGGGACTTTATTTTTTTCTCCAAGCATGCTGTATGCATAAATTAAAATTGCTTTATCTGATGCTTTTGTTGTTGGTGCAGAAAGCGCGCTTTTTTTTAGTGCCTCCTTATAATCCGAAATAGTTATGTATTTTATATCTTGAAACATAGAATCAGCAGCGATAATCCTTATTTGTTCACAGCTTATTTTTGAAGAATCAAAAACATATATTTTACAGGTTTTATTTAGTTGATATTCAGTTATATCTGATTGAGAAATGCATTCAGTGTTCACTCTTGGTGTATCTAGATAATCGCAAACTTTGAAATAGTATGGGTCTCCCTTTACTACGTAATTTTGATCTGAAATGATGCTAATTGCATAAGTTGTCGATGAAAAAATTATTGATATTAGCAGGATTATTATGAATAAAATTATTTCTTTCTTCTTTCTCCCCACCATAATTATATCTTATACGTATTTATTTTAAATACTTTTGGTTTTTATAAGATTAATTTAGTTTATTTTCTGAAGCACAAAAAAGTAATATCTATTCAAAAGTAGTGTTTTGATTTGAGTTAAATGATATTTATTTTAATGAAAAAGCAGAATTGTTAAAAAAATAAAAAAAAAAGAATTGAAAACTTAAGGGAAGATAATTTCTCTTGTTTTTGAAAGTGTATCCGGAGTCATTGTTTCAATGATAACAGGTGTTCCAACTTTTGGAATTAAACTTAATCTTACGCTTTCAGCTTCAACAATTG
>CAZKZU010000078.1:0-4774 GCA_964557345.1 uncultured Methanosarcinales archaeon | reverse complement strand
AGATTCAAAGAACAAAACTCTAACTAATAAATAGATTTTAAGAATACCAAAATCCAATAAATAGTCAGTTAAAGATATTACTTTTTTCAATAAAATACTATACCATACATTTACAAAATAGTAGGCATTACAAAATAGTATTCATTTGATTATGAGTAGAACCCATTTCAGTTATTGCTATTACTTTAAGACCAGCTGCCTTACAGCAATCTGCAAAAGTCTTCAATACAATTTTATCCATTCCTGGAAAAAAGAAAATCTCAATATTTCCATTCTTATGAAAAATTGGAAGAATTAACTTTCTTGAATGACCAGTAAGTATTTCTGGAACTTCTAAATCATACTTGTAAACTCCAGGATAATGCTGATTAAATAATGCAAAAATTGCAGTAACTAAATCTAAATTTTTCTTCTTTTCCGCAATAAAATGATCCTCATAAAACTTTGACTTAGTAGCAAGAGCAGCGACTTCAACATTAAAATCACGTAAAAAAGATAAAGATTGCACTAAAAGTGTCGTCTCACTTATTATAATATTACGATCTTTCTTTTCTACAATCTTTCGTTCTAACTTTTGTAAATCATCAAGTAAAATGCTTAGCATTGCATTAAATTCACTTTTTTCATTTGGAGAACTCATAAAATTCTTTAGACGCATTTAAATTTATAAATGTGATTCTTATCTGCTCAAAAAATAACCACTCCAAAAAGACACTCAAATCAAAACCTTTAAATAAAAATAATAATTCTTCAAACGTATATTATATGTAAATGAATACTTAAACGAATGTAAACGAACACGCAAATAAATATATCAAAAAGAAAAATTATCAAAAACAACAATGACACTTCCAAAAGAACAACAACAAAGAATTATGCAACTCTATGATTTTTGTTATGGTCTACCTCGTGAAGCAGAAAGAATTCTTGGAGAAGAAAATCCTGGTAATACTATAAGAAGCGGATTAATTGCTAAATATTGGACAGAAGCTAACTTACAACCTAGATCAAGAACTGAAGTTCTAGAACAATTGGTAAAAGAAGTATTCAAACAAGCAAAAGGAGTTCAAGTTCAAATGCAAAAATATCTAGAAGAAAAAGCATGGGTAGTAGAAGAAGGAAAAAAAACGGTACGAGTATATGTCGGACCAAGCATGGCAATAGACTATGCTAGAAAAATGGGTTTACCTCTAAAAAAAGATACTAATCATGCAAGAAACTTAACTGGAAGAAGACAAAATACAATTAGTAGAACTTGCGGAATATCATTGTCGGGAGAAAAAAGACACAGATACGCTCTTCATGGGCCTGCTGAAACATATTAATTGAAATAAGCTCCCTCTAAAAAATTAATACAAAAACAACGTTATTTATCTTTAAACTCATCTTTAATTAATCTACCATATCTCAACCAAGGTCGAGTTTGATTGATATTTTCATTACCAAAAGTTTCACGCAGTAACCAATCATATTTCTTTACCAATAATGGATGTAAATTATCTAATCCTTCTCGATCAGAATTAAATTCATCAACAAGCTTTCTTACAAAAATTTGTGGATTAACATACAAAGCTTTTCCTTCTAAAGTCATAATAGCACAAATCGCCATACCATCATAATTAATAAAAGGCTCAATTAAAAGATTAGTTTCTATATGAGAAAATGGTTTAACTTCTAATAATTTAACATCCTTTCCTGCAGAAGGTGAACTTAAAGGCATTGCAGTATGAATTGTAATAGAATCTCCAATATGTTTAATTAAATTGTCCATTTGACATTTATAATTCAAAGTACGCATTTTATCAGCAACTTCAACATGACCGTGATTTCCTGTAACATTTGCAACAAAATTCAAATGCAACATTTTACCTAAATCACCTTCACTAACAACTTGCTCGATAGTAGAACTAGTATAATTAGTTAAAGGAATAGTCTGAGGAATAATACCATTTAACTCATAAAGAGATTTAATTCTAACAGCAATATCAGTTTGTCTAACATTAAAACTTTGAACCATAAATTAGGTATTATTAGATAGTTTATAATTTTTATCTAATGTTATTACTTAGTGAAGATAAATCTCGCTCTCACTTAGATAAATATTTCCATTAAAAATCAATCAAATATCTTTAATCTAAAATTCTTATCAGTTGCCGTATACAACTTAGCTGGTCTTGTCGGTCTTCCACGTAGAATCATTTTAGTTTCCTTCACAAAATTAAGCGAACTTATTTTTTTCCTAAAATTTCTTTTATCTATTTTATGTCCTAATATAACTTCATAAGCTTCTTGAAGTTGAGTTAATGTGAAATTTTCCGGCAACAATGACAATGCAATATTAGAATAAGATAGTTTTGCCTTCAATCTTTCTACTGCATATTCAATTAATTTATTATGATCAAATGCTAGTTTTGGTAATTTGCTAACATCAACCCAAAGAGCTTGAGTTACATCAGTTGTTGCATTTAAAATAATTTTCGTACTATCAACAAGAGCTAAATAAGCAATGGTAATTACTCTAGTTCTAGGATCTCGCCCAACGTCACCAAAAGTGTAAAGTTGTTCTAAATAAATATCATGAACACCAGTCTCTTCTTTTAATTCACGTTTAGCAGTATCTAAAATATTTTCATTCATTCGAACAAATCCACCAGGAAGCGCTAATTCTCCTTTAAATGGCCATTCTCCTCGCTTTACAAGTAAAACACGAATTGTTTTATTAGAAATAGTAAAAATAACGATATCAGTAGTTACAGAAGGCTTATCATACTTACTTACATCATAAGTTTTTTCATCCATAACAATAGTCTCGCAGTTTTAATATATAAAGATTGTCATTTAGTGTATATTATACAATTTATTACTAAGTTGGCAATAGCAGAACCTAATGCCCATTCTCAAACTTAGATTTTTTCTCGGACAAATCTCCAATTAATGTTAAAGGAATTCCGTCTTCAAACTTAATTTTATCTCCAAGACCAAAAAAATATCTGTAATGAGAATCAATTGAGATAATTCCTTTTTCACATAATGACTCCACTTCAATATTTCTAGCAATAGCTGGAACATTTCCACGCTCACCAACAATAGCATACTGATTAGAATAACTTTCAAACGGAAGAGATTTTCCACCTAAAGCATAAATTCCACCAGTTGAACCTGCAGGAGTTGCAACCATTAAAAAATAAGTAGGACGATGTTTAGTAACAACTCCGTCAGCATTAAGTATAAAATCAAAACTTGGACCTGGCCTTACATATTGTAAAATTGCCTCATTAAAAACATAATCTTTCAGTTTATTATCGTTAATTGAAACTGCAAGTCTTCTAATTTTGGTTTTAGGAAGCATATATAAATTTTCCAAAGCACCCTCAAAATTTTCTGAATTGTACACTGAAAAAAATCCAACGCTTCCTCCAGGTTTATGATCAGAATTTACTCCTATTACTGGAATATCATCAACATAATGAGATACTTCGATTGTAGTTCCATCTCCACCATGTGCAACAACTAAATCATAATCTTGTATCTTACCACTATCACGAATCATATCTTTTAATTTAGATCTATGTAAAACGGTGAATTCGTGTCCACTTCGCTCTAATACTTTAACAATCTTTTCAAGCGAAATATTTTGAACTTCATGACTAAGTAATTTCCTTTGCAAATCTTTAGGATGACTCTGCAAAAAAGTGTGAACTCTAGGATCTTTCGAAGCCAAATTTCTTTCATAATTACTTTGCTTTGCAACCAATAATATTTTCATTTTTCCTCAACAAGCATTACTTTTAGCATTACGCTGATTAACATTATATAAAAAGGAATTCTTTAAAGTATTTAAAACTGATGTTCGAAATTCAGGCCTAGGAGTCAATACTATACGCAAATCATCCCGAATAACTTCTTCAGCTTGAGAATACAACATTGAATCTACAACAAGAGGATCATACAAACTTGCAATGTTACTTTTAGATAAATCCAACCAATCTTTGGAAGCATTTGCAATATATTTAGCTGCAAAACAATCATGCTTTTCAAAATCAAGTAATTCTTCTATTGTAAACCAAGCTTTTTTTGAAGCCTCAGTTGTAATAACTGTTTTTTTAACAGCTTTACCGAATACAATATCTGCAGCCTCAGGATCAACTTTAAAATTATGCGCTCTATAATTTAAATAATAATTATCAGGAGTTATTATTACATTTCCCATCATATAAATATTATCTATCTTAGTTTCAATTCCTGGATTATTTAAGAATACTTTTGCAATATTAGTAAGTGGACCAATTGCAATAATATTAGTTTTCTTTCCTAAAGCATAATTAGTATTTATACTATCAGCAATCTTTAAATACGCACCGCCTTCAATTTTCAAAGAATTTAATTTAGTTATATCAACATCACTAAGACATTTACCTTCAATTCCAGATACAAAAATCTGACGTTGTTTTAATGGAGCATTTTCTCCGTATACGACAGGAACGCTTTTTGACACAATACTGCTAAACCCCTTACCATCAAAACTATCAACAATCATTCTAGCAATCTTAGCTCTAAATTCAGAAATTCCATGAACTGTACTAATAAGATTAATATCAACACCTTTTCCAATAGCATAACAAATAGCAAGAGTATCATCAATATCTGTACCTATATCAGTATCAATAATTACAGGACACACACTAATATCTTTTGCAACCATTTTTATTCAATACCCTCAAATACTATTATGAAATAATTATTAATAAATGCATTCTATATAAACTATATAAAA
>CAZKZU010000077.1:0-4847 GCA_964557345.1 uncultured Methanosarcinales archaeon | reverse complement strand
GTCAATTTACCTAAAAATCCGCCAGGAGTACCTACTCCTACACCATTAACAACACTTCCAGTAGAAAAACAATTAGAAATAGTGGACCCTTGAATAGTACCTACAAAACCTCCAATATTATTCGCGGCAATAGAAGTAACATTTCCAATTGAATAAGAATTAAGGATAGTACTAGTGCCTGGTTCACCACAAAAACCTCCAACGCCACCATTTGAACCAGAAATACTCGAAACGTTACCAGTTGAATAACAATTGGAAATTGTTGCAACACTAGATGAACCAATAAATCCTCCTATAAAAAACTTCCCAGTAACATTCCCTGTCGAGTAAGAATTATAAATATTTGTTGAGCCAATACCCACTAATCCACCAACATTTGCAAGATTAGTATAAATATTAGCATTTGAAAAAGAATTATTAATTAAACCAAGAGAAATCGTTCCCGCAATACCTCCAATATAACGAACAGTAACAACAGGAGAAGGATTTACTACATTTCCTAAAAGATAATTAGTATTATTTAACGTAACATTAAAACAAGAGCCACAAATTCCTGCTGTATTATAGGAATTCCCAGTAACATTTCCACTTATATTAACATTTCTTATAAAAGCCAAATTTCCTGGAACCATTTGATTAGTAAATATACCAATAACACCGCTTGTAGTATATCCAGTAATATTGACATTCAATAAATTAAAATTTTGAATAACAGAATTATTAACTACATAACCAAATAATGCTGTCTGTTGATTACCAACTGTACGATTTATATATAAATTATTTATTGTAAAACCATTACCTTCAAAAGTTCCAATAAAAGGAATTTTACCACAAGTAGGATTATCCCAACATCCAATAGGACTAAATCCCAATCCAGAATTCCAGTTAATAGTATCCGAGCAATCTATGTTTGAAATCAAAGTATAATTTGCAACCAAATAATTTTGAACATTTTGAAGCATTGTACAACTACAAATTTGAAACGGATTTGCAAGAGTTCCAGTTCCGTTAAAAAATCCTTCTGCAGTTCCATTTATACAAGAAGAATTTCCTCCAGCTTGATTACCATTATTGCCTTCATTAGAAGTTGCATTTAATGCATTATAACTTAATGCATTTCCAGCAGTTCGAATTGCACCAAGATTATCAGAATATAAAATACTAACGACAGGAGTTTGTTTATCAGTTAAAATATAATTGGAACTATTTACCGCAGAACAATTAACCAAAACACTTTGGCCAATATTTAAAACAATGGGAAGTGCAGGAACTGTATTAGAAGAATTGCAAGTCAAATTAGACTGTTGATTAAGTCTAAATTCAGTTATAGTAATAGTATCATAATTATTATTTTTTAAATTAAACACAGAAAAATTAGTACCAATAGAAAAACCAGAAATCCCAACCACATCATTTGCAAGTTTTACATCTGAAACTTTTTTAGAAGTACTAGCACCAATTCCTGGAAATCCACCCATAGCATTAACGACAACAAGAGCTACAACAATAACTACTGCTAGTAAAATTAAGTACTCGGTTGCGGTCTGAGATTTTCTCATAATATAACTCTCTTAGCTTAATTTAAAAAGTTTCGTATATAGTTATTAAGAATAGATAGAAAACGAAATTATCAAATCTCAAGGTTGCCACTTAAGAATAGGATAACTTCCAGATACAGTTTTCCATGTATTAGCAAAACTCCAAGAAGTTAAAGGCGCATTACTTGAATTATAAAAATAGGATAAACCACCAACAGTACTATTCTTTATTGTACAACCCGTGTTACCCGTGCTATAACAATTTGTAGCATTATCACCAGGAGTATCAAACCAATAAACATTAGATAAACTTCCACTAGATAAACTACCTAAAAATCCACCTGATGTTCCACTAGATATAGTAACGTTTCCAATAGAAAAAGAATTAGAAATAGTCATACCTTGTAAACTACCTACAAATCCACCTATACTATTTGAAGGAGATGCATAAACATTACCTGTTGAATATGAATTACTAATACTTCCTGTTGCAGCAGTTCCAACAAATCCGCCAATATTCAAATTAGTACCAGAAGTATTGCTTAAAACATAACCAGTAGAATAACAATTAGAAATTGTACCGGCATTAGTTGCACCGATAAAACCTCCTACATGAGCTCTTCCAATAATTGTTCCAGTCGAATAAGTATTAGTCATATTTCCCCCACCATTTGATCCAACTGCACCACCAATATAAGAAAGGTTAGATACAATATTCGCTGCAGAATAAGAATTATTAAGAGTATTATAATTTAATGTTCCAACTAATCCTCCTATATTTCTAATTCCAAAAGCATAAGGAATATTTGTCGTAATAGTTCCAGAAACATAACTCACATTATTTAAATAAACATACCAACAAGAACCACAAATTCCTCCAAGATTAGAAGTTCCTCCAGTTATATTACCACTCAATACAATATTTTGAATTAAAGCAGGAGGATTACTTCCTGAATTACTAAAACCATAAACGAGACCACTAGTAGCATTACCTGTAATGTTCACATTTAACAAGTTTAAATTTTGTATATAAGAAGTATTCCTTACACTTCCAAATAATGCAACATAACTTTGAGTAGGTCGATTAATGTACAAATTAGTAATATTAAAACCTTTACCATCAAATACTCCAATATAAGAATCAGTCCAATTTCCTATTGGATAAAACCCTAAACCAGAATTCCAATTAATTGTATCCGAACAATCAATATTTGAAATTAAAGTATAATTTGAAAGCAAATAGTTTGCCGCATTTTGAAGCATTGTACAACTACAAATTTGAAACGGATTTGCAAGAGTTCCAGTTCCGTTAAAAAATCCTTCTGCAGTTCCATTTATACAAGAAGAATTTCCTCCAGCTTGATTACCATTATTGCCTTCATTAGAAGTTGCATTTAATGCATTATAACTTAATGCATTTCCAGCAGTTCTTACCGCACCAAGATTGTCGGAATACAAAATTCCAATAACAGGAGTTTGTTTATCAGTTAATATATAATTAGAACTATTTACAGCAGAGCAATTAACCAAAACACTTTGACCAATATTAAGAACAATTGGAAGTGCAGGAACTGTATTAGAAGAATTGCAAGTCAAATTCGATTGTTGATTTACACGAAATTCAGTAACAGTAATAGTATCATAATTATTATTCTTCAAATTAAAAATAGAACTATTTGTTCCAATAGAAAAACCACTAACTCCAACCACATCATTTGCAAGTTTTACATCAGAAACTTTCTTAGAAGTATCAGAACCAATTCCAGGAAAACCACCCATTGCATTAACTACAACTAAAGCTACAACTATAACTACTGCTAGTAAAATTAGATATTCAGTTGCGGTCTGAGATTTACTCATAGTAAATTTTCACATAATGTACTTTATAAAGATTATGTAGATTTATCAGCACAAAATCATTCCGATCCAATATCCAAGCAAACATAATTATATGTCTCGAATAGAGTAACAGTATCAAATTTCTTAATATAACTTCCAAATTCTTCTTTTACTTCTAATATCAACTTTCGTAAATCCTCACTCGTCTTAAGATGAACAGTAAACTCAATATCCCAAGCACCTACGCACTTACTAATGAATTCTATGTTTGGATTTTTTTTAGCATACTCCTTAAATTTAATTATAACAGAATCAGATAAATTAACACATCGCAAGAATACTTCATATCTATGATATCCAAGTTTTGAAGAATCAAGTATAAGTCTATAACGTTTAATCACACTATTCTCTTCCATTTTCTTTATTCTGTACTTGACAGTATCTATCGGAATTTTTGTCTTAGCAGAAATGTCAGTTAAACTAGCTCTAGCATTGTTTTGCAAGATTTTTGCAATCAATCTATCTTTATCGTCGAAATCAATTAGATTAGAATCATTTCGTTTTACTTTCTCAGGTTCCTTAATTGAATCAAGTATGTAAGTATGTCCAAAAGTATCCGAACCAGTACTAATAGAAATTGCATAATTTTGCACATGACTACCAATCTTACCTAAAATATCACGTAGAATTTTATCAAAATGCAATGGATCTTTTGCCATAACAGAAAATACTAAATCCCAAGCACCAGAACAAGGAGTAAGCCAATTTATTCGTGGATGAGATGCTAAATAATTAATTACTTCTTTCTCTGTCTCAACACTAATCTCAGAAAAATCAACAACAACTTTGTACGCCCAATTACCAAGCCCAAGAATTGTAACAAAGCCTTTTATTATCCCTCGTTCCATTAAACGATTCACACGATAATTTACAACCTCTTTAGATAAACCAACCTTTTTAGCAATATCAGAATAAGGAGCACGCGGATTTTGATTTAACGCATTCAAAATCTTCTTATCCCATAAATCAATCTTATACGTTTCCATATATATCTACGTTGCTAGCAAAAACACTCTTTAAATAATTTACTCACAAAATACGCTATAATCGTAACTTTCTTATAAATCTTTCGAAATTGATAAAAATACAGCTCGCAGATTTTATATCTTTCTTACACCTACTAAGTTGTGAAATTAAGCAAATATGTGTTAAAAAAAGCACACAAAGCAAAAAGAGGTAAACAAAATGACAATTAACCAACAAAATTTAGAAAAAAAACTTGCAAAAATAATTGATGATGCGAAAAAATCATGGGGACAAGCAACTGGAGGACAAATTATAGAGTACATTCCAGGATCAGATACTTGTACAAAATTATACGTTGGAAAAAAAGCACAAGAAGTATTTTTTCCTGGACCTTACTACATGATACAAAAAGGAGAATATGTTGTGTTCGACAAAGGAATA
>CAZKZU010000076.1:0-4856 GCA_964557345.1 uncultured Methanosarcinales archaeon | reverse complement strand
GAATTTATTATCTAAAAATAAATTTTTTGGAAGTTTATTTAGAGAATACCATTTTCCATTACTGGGAGTTTGAGAAGTTGTGGCAGTGTAAAGGTTTACAATCCAATGTTGTTTTATACTTTTTCCAATAGTCACCATACTTTCACTTATTGCTCGAAGTTTAATATGATCTAATTTAACTCCGGCTTGCTTTAAAACTTCATTTCTAGCAGAAGATTCAATCGAATCACCAAACTTAACTGTACCTCCAAAAAGAATTAAAGTTCCGCGATTAGGCTCATTAGGCTTTACTTGAAGAAGAACCTTACCTTTCTGAATTATTGCAACAGCAGTAACTGGCATAACCGGCATTTGCTTAAGAGTGACTATCTTCCTATAGGGAAATGTATTTTTACATTCGCTAGAAAGATTATATCTTTCATTTTCAAGAATAATAAATCCGCAAGCTACAAGTTTTTTTAGATGATAAGTAAGTTTGTTAGAATCTATTTTAATTTCTTTTCTGATATCATTAAATTTACCATTACCTTTATTTATCAGATCTATAATTTGTTTTCTAGTAGGGTCTTGGAGAATAGTAAGGTCCATATTTTTTAAGATAAAATGATATTTTTAAAGTTATAGAAGGTCAAAATTAAGCAACATTTATAGGGGTTGTTCTTAAAAAATCAAAAAAATATTTGTGTGGCTTAACTCTTTTAATCCCGCTCGGATCTATAAATTCGGGATAGGGCATATTAGTCAATATTGGTCTTTCATAAGTTTGGCTAACTTTGGGCCACTGATGCAAAACAGCAAATGGCGCATTTGTTGCCTTCTGATGTTCCTTCCAAGAATCAACATATAAATTTTCAGAATGAATAATAAAATCAATAGGTTTGCATGCACAATCCTTATCCGAAGATGCACTATTAGATGGACAATCTTCCTCATGAATACCGAATCTAGAAGTAAGATAACATTCAGCTTCATGAAAATAAGGCTCAAAGGGTGTCGTTAAATGCCAAGAATAATCATCCTGTCTAAAAGCTGAAGCTAATTGTTTATGAAAATCTCTAACTAATTGGCTTATACTTCCTTGCCTTAAACAGTAATTTGTTAAATTTAATGCAGTACTGCCAGCCATTCCTTTTTGAAAATTATATGCCCAGTATTCTCCTTTGTGTTCAATGCCTTCTAACATAAATCTGAGATTGTCATCTAAATCTTCAAGTCTATCAGGTTTAAGCAATTCGGCCTCAAGAGCACCACTTCCAATTAATGAAGCATTATTCTCCCCTAATCTATTTTCATAACCTGGTGCTTCTGGCAATGGTCGCCACAATGATTTTGCTCCGCTCGAACTGATTACGCATGAAAAAGGATTAGTGACGCCCATTTTTCTAGCTAAATCTGGACGAATAACTATTTCTTCATCAATTAATGTTTGTGGATCTTGCAAAAATATTTTATCATAATCTGCAACTGCTCTAAAATCAAGACCAACTAAAACTAGATCTATATCTTTTGATTTTTCCTTTCCTAAAGAACTTCCAACTACATATAATCCGCAATTCTGAAAAAAAGGAGCATACTCCCCTTTTGAAAATTCAATTGTTTCATAAAGCGTTTGAAGAACATCTCCTGCCCTACCGCAGCGAGATAACCATTGTTCTAGATCAAATTCCATGTATTAGGTTTTGATATTCCGTTTAAAAGAATTGTTGTAATGTAGATTCCAGCTAAAATAAAATAGACTATATCAAATTAATAACAGCAGAAGTAATCATCTCAATTGCAACAGCCATTAAGAATAACCCTAATATTTTGGAGGTTATGTCAACTATCTTTTGATTAATTCTAGAAATCATAAATGAAAAGCAGATAAAAACAGCTCCGACTAAAACAAAAGCTGCCAAGATATTTGTAACAAGAGTCATCTTTCCAAGCTCAAATGCTTTTATTGTAATAAATGATATGGTAGCGGGACCAGTTAAGAGCGGAGTAGCTATAATAGAAATTAAACTATCTACTTTAGTAACTTGTGTTTTTTGTTGTTTATCTCTAATTGTATCAAGACCAAGTAAAAGAAGAACAATACCTCCCGCAATCTTAAAGGAATCTACGCTAATTCCAAACATGTTAAATAAAAATGGACCGAAGAAAACTACTAGCAGGGCAATAGTCAATGCAATAAAAACCGCAGTAAAAGCGATCTTTCTAACATTCATCTTTTTTCTCCAAGCTTCCATCAAAATTGGAAAAGAAGAGAGAGGATTAACTAAAACGAATATTTGAAATATTAATGCAAAACTTATTAGCTCTTTTATCATAAACTAGTAATAGAATTTGAGTTTATAAATAATAGTTTAGTCCTTAATTACTTTCAAGGGTAACTTAAGTTTATCCGCTAAAGTCTTTGCTCCAGCCCTTGCCGAATCTTCTAAAAAAGTGTCTATAAAATCATCTCTGCCCATCACAGGATATTCACCAACATCTAGAATATGATATTCATGGCCAGCAGGACCAGATAGTGCAGGAATCTCTTCACGAAACATGAAGGCATATTGTTGTTTTTTATTTTTTAAGGCAAATATTTTTCCACGATAAACATTGTAAGTGGGTCTAACTTCAGTCAGAGAATAACTATCTCCACTTTTTCTTAGTTCTAAATGAGATTTTTGTTTAGCCATGAGATATATAAAATTATTTACTTTATAAAATTAATAGCAATCGATAATATATGAAATTAATCAGTCTGCAGAAATCCAGCCAGAACTAGGGGGAAATTGGTATTCTACGTTTTGAGTAGTTGGATTTACTCTAATACGGTACGCAATATCCTCATTATCCGGAATAAAAACATTTTTAGAAATATCAATTCTTTCTTCTAAAGGTAATTGCATAAATTTATCGCAAGGCATATTAATCAAACCAGAAAGTAATTTTTAAATGTTTATACAAATTAGAATATAAAACAAGCCCTAATATTTCTGCCATAACCAAGGCTTATTTTTTCTCGCATCCATGAACATGTTAAACATCTCCCCTTCCAATGCGCGTGGGTTATATGAAGGATATACGCGAGTTTTGAATCCTTTCTGCGTAGTCCTGGTAGGAAAAAACTCAGTCAAATCTTCATCAACCAAGACAGAAATTCCTTTGTCGTAAGCAGTTTTAGCTAACTTTTCAACACAATCCCACATATGAAATCCACCTACAACTAGCCTGCTAGTCGGCGATATTTGATTTAAGATGTAATCTTGATCAGGATAAGGAAAAGTCCCATCTTGCCTTTTAGTTCTATGAGTTTTTGCATCCATCCCCACAAAGATAACTTTATCTTCAGGTCGTCTAACCATTATATCAGCTAAAGGCTCATTATCTAAAAGAGCATAAACAATTTGAAAATCATTTTTTCTATACCTTTGGGAGATACATTGATTTAACAGTCGTTTGTAAGTTGGGCGAAAGAATTGCGTTCTATCTTTTCTTGCTTCTGCTTGTATTGCTTGTTTTTCTTGTTGATTTTTTACCTTGGCCAATTTAGGTTCAAAATATGTTTTTCTAGCTGCCCACCATTTGTCATCAACTATACCTGATCCAAATTCTAGTTCAAAATCAAATATTTCCTGTTGTGGATATAAGAAAATAAATGTTTTATTCTGTTTTTCTTTCATTTGCAAATTTTCCTAAGAACTCACGTGTTCTTTTACGAACACCTCTAATTTTATGGTAATGGAGTATTTAGTATTCTTTCCCTTCGAGATTCATATTCCGCATCAGTATAAATTCTGCCCATTGCAACTCTTGCATCCGAGCTATATCCTCGTTGAGCGAAAACTACACATCGCCTAACTGTATCTTGTGTAACTTTGACCAAAGGAAAATCTTCATTAATAACTTCTCTCCAATCCTTTAATCTAAGACTTACCATGTGAATAAAAATGGGCTCACGAGGAGTTGAACCTCGGAGTGGTCGGTGTAAACGACCCAGTTTACCGCTAGCTTATGAGCCCACAACTGATATTTATTTTAGATGAAAAGCATTTTTAAAGGTTGTGTAAACAACCCAGTTTACCGCTATGTACAATTCGCTTAAAAAAAGTAGAAGAATTGGACAGATAGAAAATTGATAATTTTCTATAGCTTATGAGCCCACAACTGATAAAATAATCTATTATTGAGACTTTTTAAAGTTTGGTAAACGAATCAATGCGGGATTGGACGTGCTGATTAAATAGAAAATGTTTATTAGACTAAAACAATCCAAGCCGGAACTAACCCGAATAAAATAATCAATAACAGAACCATTAATTCATTCCAAACCTTACCTTTTCCGAATTTTAAATCTTTAATAAAAAAGTAACTGTATACTGCTAAAAATAAAACAAAATAACTAAATCCGATTATTTGATCAACATATTTGGTAATTAATAATCCGATAGTATTTATTATAAGGGCAGTAGCCATTGAAGTAACAATCAAATTGAAATATCGATGTTCATCGAAAGAATGAACTGAGTTTATTTTAGAATTAGTAATCAAAGATGCAAATAAAAGTGGAATAGCCAAACATAGTTGCCAAGTAATTGTTTTATAATCAAGTAATTCAGATTTTACAGTCAGTATAAGGATAAATAAAGTAATAGTCATTCCAAGTATACGAGTCATAAAAGAAACTTGCAATGAAGATCTACCTACAAAATTTTCCACCTTTTTCATAGAGATTATAACAGAACCAATTATTTAAATGTTATTTCAGTTAGAATTAAGTATAATACATTAAAGCAATAATATTTTACTCACTTTTGGGATTATTAATAACTTTTAAACTTCCGTCATCAACCATACTATCGATTAGGGCCTTAACATAT
>CAZKZU010000075.1:0-4876 GCA_964557345.1 uncultured Methanosarcinales archaeon | reverse complement strand
GGAACAACTACTGATAAAGTAAATCCAATTGCTGTAGGAGTAGCTGTAAGAGATGCTGATGTTAACATCGCAAATCCATCCAAAAACTTAATTGTAATTGGTGGAACTTGTATTAACTCAGTTTCTGCTAAGTTGAAAAACGTAGCTGCAAACACTTGTGGAGAAGCTAGCGGTCTTAAACCAGGAGAAGCAACTATTGAATTGTTTACTTTAGATAATGGAAAAGTAGCAATGTTAGTAGCAGGTTGGGAAGCAGTAGACACTCAAGCAGCAGCAAGAGCAGTTGCAACTAAAGCACCAGGACTTACAGGTAACAAAGTTACATTGTCTGTTACAAGTGCTAACCAGTATACAATAAAACAATAAGGCTTAAGCCTTATTTTTTTTTATTTTTTTTATCGTTTTTTTCTAATTATTATCAACAAATTTATATATCAGTTATTCTTCTATAAATTCAGCGAGCTGACTCCGTAAAAAGTTTATATCTGTAAACTGGCCAGCATGTAAAAATGTGTTATTGGTTGGGAAGGTCACTACTCGCTGTTTTCTAATTTAAGCCATAATTCTTCAAGAATTTCATAATTAATTTCAATCGGATTTAGCTGTATTCCTCTTTTCCATGCAGTTTTTTTGTGCGCTCTTTTTCTGTATGCTGCAGCATAATTATCTGCAGGAGATGAAATTTTCCTATTTCCTAGTTCTGCTCTATATTCAGTAATAGATTTAATTTCTATTTTTTGATATATGCCACTCATTTTAATTAAATCTTCCAAATCCTTTTTTACCTTTGAAAATTCTTCATCGTTGCAGATAATCATTTTTCGAATCATGCTAATATTATCTTTTATTATTAAAAAGATGCAAATAGCATAAAGTCTTGCAAAATTTTTATTTGCATTATTTTTAGAGATTAATTTTGTGATTAGTTTTCCTGTCATGGAAAGTCCTTTGTGCAGAGTTTTTTCATTATTTATCCATGCAATCCCTACTGTTTTTTCCCGATAGAATTTTTCGCTCATATCGATATGAATTATCATAAAATGATGGCAAAAGTTTTACTTTAAATAAGTTGATTAAAAAAAATCGTGGAATTTTCAGAAGTACCTTACACTGTCATTATTATTAATCTAATTTTATTGCTGAATAGATAAGAAATATTTTAATTGAAAGGTTTAGTTTTACCTTCAACAACTTGTTTAATTCCAGTTACTAATTCTTTAACAAGTTTGTTTTGCTCATTTAATTGTTTTAATTCTTTTTTTGTCATACTGTACAGGTATTTCGCATATTTATAAAAATATTCTTTATGAAATAGTAAATATATTAGAAACTCTGTCCCATTTATGGGACTTAAGTCCTAAAAACGGGACAAGATTGAACGCTGCAAATATTGAGTTTGACTTTGTATATTTTTAACAGTGTAACACGAATAACTTAAAGTCTAAGTAATTGATGTTACCGCAAACTATATAAACTAGAGTTGATACGTTTAAACTAAAATGGAAACGTTTAAACTAAAGTACACACAATTACAAAGTAGGATATTCAGGCTTCTTTGTATTTTCTCAGGAAGTAAACTAAATCAATCGGAAATTTCCAAGTTATTGAAAGTTTCTTCTACTGGCATTGCAAAATCATTGGTTTTACTAGAGAAGGATTCATTAATAAAAGTTAATCGTGATTCTAAAATGAATTTAACTCAAATAGAATTAAATCGTGATAACAGATCTGCATTACTTAAAAAGAAGATTGAGAATTTATCTATTCTTTATGAATCCGAACTTCCAGATTTCTTGGAAGAATCATTTCCAGGTACAACAATAATTCTTTTTGGAAGTTATTTTAGAGGGGATGATACTATTAAGTCTGATATAGATCTTGCAATAATAGGGGGTAAACTTAAAGATTTAGATTTTAAATTGTTTGAAAAAAAGCTCAATAGAAAAATTACTTTGAACTTCTATTCTTCATTTAAGGATATACGAGTTGAATTAAAAGAGAATCTTTGCAACGGATATGTGTTAGCAGGAGGAATTACTTTTGATGCCAATTAAGAATTTTGAAGATTACTTAGATGAGGGTATTGTTAAGACGCAACAGCCTGATTTATCGAGAGGTAAATCTCTTATTGTTGATGCAAATAAATCTCATACTTTTTTACTTTTAGTGATAAAAGATCAAACGATTTCTGATGACAATGCAAATAATATAATTAAGATTTGTTATGATATTATTATGGATTTAATTAGAGCAAGAATGTTATTAGAAGGATATAGTGCAACTGGGCAAGGTGCTCATGAGGCAGAAGTGGCCTATTTAAGAAAAATTGATTTTCCAGAAGTTGATATTCAATTTTGCGATCAGTTACGATATTTTAGGAATGGTATTATGTATTATGGAAAGAATTTCGATAAGGATTATGCGCTTAAAGTATTTAACTTCTTGAAAAAGCTGTTGCCTCAGTTACAAAAAAAGTAAATTGCTCTTTTTCTTCCTTGCCAGTACTTCTCAATGAATCCAAAAACTATTTAAAACAAAGATACAAAAGATAAACTATGATACATCTACTAAAGAATGTAATTGTGACTTTTTTTGGAGCTTTACTTTTATTTATGTTTAAATCAATGCCAATAATTTTTATTGGAATATTAATGATTATTTATGGTACTTTTTCTGCAGTATTAAATATGACTGTTGATAAGCATATAAAGTTGTGATAAAAATGAGGATATGGGACGGAACATTTATGGGCGTGGTACTGCTTGGTTTTATAGTATCAGTAATATTCACAGCATCAGGAAGATTTGGTTTACTTGGTAGTTGGGGATTTAAAGTTGGATTTGCACTGACATTTTTCTTTACTCTGTTGATAATTATTGCAATGGTTTCAATGTTGCCAGGCGATGACAAGTCTTTTAAAGACTAAAAAAGGAAAATACTTATGGCAGATCCAGATCTAGTTGCAGGCCCGCAAGGAGCAGGAGATTTACGTTACTCTGGATACTTTGATTGGCCTGGTCTTTACAATGTGTTTGTGACTTTTGCAGCTAATGAAATGATGAAAATTTATGAAACTCTCTATAAAGATAAAACTAGCGGAGAAGGTTTTGCTGAACGTGAAATTGAAATGACTATTGATAAAAAAGTAGATCGTTTATATCGTTATCAAATAAAAATAGCAGTAAAATTATGGGATTGTCAGGAAGTTGACGTAAAACAAAATGGTGTTACTAAAAAAATGACAAGAGGCAGACTTAGAGTAAGAATTGTAGGCATTGTTCAAATGGATCAACAAAATAAATTTCAAATATCAGAAACTATGCAAAAAATGTGGACTATTTATAAAAAACTTACTCTGTGGGATTATAATTTTAATCATTGGGATATCATGTATGCAAAACAATATGAACTTCAGGCGCAAGTAAAAGCATTTTTAGGTCTTGATACATTAGACTCCCACTAAATTTATATACTCTTAACATTAAATTAACTAAAAATGGCAGAAAAAAAAGTTGTTGTTGAAAACATTGGAATTGCATACGAAGGTATTATGGATGTAAATGCAATCTATAATTTTATCGACCATTGGGTTGCAGATCGTGGTTGGGATAAAAATGACGTAATGCATGAAGTAAGAAATAAAGAAACTCACAGAGAAATTTTTCTAGATTTAAGACCTGCTAAAATAATATCGGATTATGTTAAATATCAGCTAATTACAAAAGCTACTTTCTCGAATATAGTTGACACTGAAGTTGAAATTGATGGCAAAAAAATGAAATTACAAAAGGGCTCAGTTAAATTGGCATTTAGAGGAGTTATGATTACAGATTGGGAAGGAGATTTACAATCGAATGCAAAAGTAATAATGCTAAAAACTATTTATGATAAATTTATTTATAGAAGACACATGGCTGATTTTGAAGGTTCCTTAAAAGATGAAGTTTATCGTTTAAGAAACGAAGTAAGTTCATATCTAAATATTACTAAGTATGCAAACTCCAGGACAAGAGTTATGAATGGCCCTGATCCAATTTAATATTTTCCTCTAACGTTTTTTGTTTTGCTTTTTTACATAAGAAATAAGTCTTTTTATTACTTTTAATTTAGTATTTTATTAGTATTTTTATTATTTTTAAAATAACTAGCGTTAATTTCACGAAAAATTGTTACTATTTCCAAATACTATTTCTCAACAAAGTATGTCCTTAACTCTCATAATATTTATAAATGGAAAGACTAAGGAATGTCTTGAGGGAGTGATAAATGGTAGTGCAGGGCTATTTATAGTAGTTACGAATGGAAATATTAATGTTAGGGTGGGAGTTTCCACCATATAGTGTAGGTGGTTTGGGCGTTGCTTGTCATGGTCTTGCCAAAGGCCTAATAAAAAATGGAAACACTGTAAAAGTTGTTCTTCCAAAAGCACCTCCTTCTACAACTAAGAATCTTAAACTTATTGGTACTCATAATGTAGACATTCCTGATTCTTTTGCATACTCTGCAAAATTCTTAAAACAAATAAATGTGGATTCTTTTTTAGCTCCGTATATGGATGCGAAAGAATATTCAAGTATTCTTAACAAAGAAACTCAAACTAAAACTTTTATTAAAGGCGAAAAAGGCGAACCTGAGATTTCAACCGATGCACTATACGGGAAAAATATTTATTCGGAAGTATATCGTTATGCCAATAAAATTGGCACCATTGCAAAAATGGAAACTTTCGATGTTATTCATGCTCATGATTGGATGACTTTTCCAGGCGGAATAATCGCAAAAAAAATCTCTGGGAAACCATTAGTTATTCATATTCACAATACTGCTTTTGATAGAAGTGGCGGTAATCCTAATCCTAAAGAATATGACATTGAAT
>CAZKZU010000074.1:0-4937 GCA_964557345.1 uncultured Methanosarcinales archaeon | reverse complement strand
GCTGTTGCGGCTGCTTTATTTTTTATTACTACTGCTTCTGGAATTTCCGTCCACAATATCATTACGATTTTATCGTTATAGATGTTTGTTGTGATTGATGTTTCACTCATATCATTTTTAAAAAATCTTGTTGTTGTGGTTTTACTTGGATGTAATATTGATTTAGCACCTTTTCTTACTAAATGCCTTACTTTAATTTTATTTTTTTCTAGTCCAGCAATATAATGTGGTGCATAATAAGGCATTTTTTTACTAAAAACTCTTGATGAATCTATGACCAGATTTTCTCCACCTTTTGCTTCAATCAATAAATCCTCTAATACAGATTTTATTCCTTTTGTCCCTTTGTACATTGAAACTTGAGAGTCTTCTTTTTGTTCTGTAAAAAGATTGTTTAATTGTGGAAGAATTGTTTCAATGCTATCTTGTTTCTCTTTTAAGAAATCTATTAAACGCTTAGGAGAATTGGCAGAGAACTTTTTTCTGTTTGCTTCTATTACGTAACTGACTAAACCTTTTTTTATTAGAGCTTTTAATGAATCATAACTTGCACTTCTATCAATATTTGCTTCTTTTGCAATTTTTCCTGCCATACACGGGCCTAAACTTAATAATGTCAAATATATTTTAGATTCATTGTGACCTAAACCTGCTTGTTTTAGTCTTTCTTTTATATCTTCTAGTGCCATTTAAGTATTTCTCACATTTACTTTATAATATTAAAAGAATACATCTATATTTAAATGTTATTGTTGTGGCTTTTCCCACAACATAAGATTATATGTGGTTTCAGGTTTACTTTTTTCAATACAAATTAAAAAGTATGGAGAAAAAATGACAGATAATATACAAACACAAACACCTGAATTAGTAAATACAACAACAACGTTGACCCAAACAGTACAAGCACTAACTGCAACAATTCCAGCAATAGCAAAAACACCACCGGTAATAACTCCGCTTGAGAGAGAAGCTATGAGATTAGGAGAACTTGCAAGATATACACAAAATAAATTGGAAAAATCAGAAGTACTACAAAAACTAGGGGATGTAAGATACCAACAATTTAGAGAATCTGCAATGAATTTTCGATTATTAGGACTTGCGAAAAATTGTTACTTAGCTGCACGAAATTTAGAGTTAAGCTATAGGGCGGCATAAGTAAAAATAAATTGAAATTAAATTTACTTTTTTTTTGAAAATTAATTTAAAGGGTAAAAAATAAGGAGGTAACATGAAATTAGATAAAACGTTCAAAGAAAGATTCTCAAATACAAAATCAATAGTTGGAATGGTTCATGTACAAGCGTTACCAGGAACTCCAAATAATAAATGGAGTCCAAATGAGATTGTTAATTATGCAATAAATGAAGCTAAAGTGTTACGAGACTGTGGAATAGATATATTAATGATTGAAAATATGCATGATATTCCTTATACGAAAAATCCCGGCCCTGAAGTTAGTTCACTTATGTCAATAATTGGATATGAAATAAAAAAACTGGGATTATATTGTGGAATACAAATTTTAGCGGGAGCTAATAGAGAGGCACTTTCTTCTGCGTATGCTTCGGGACTTGATTTTATTAGAGCGGAAGGATTTGTATACGCACATGTTGCGGATGAAGGATACATTGAATCTTGCGCAGGAGATTTGCTTAGATATCGAAAAGCAATTGGTGCTGATGACGTTATGGTATTTACTGATATTAAAAAGAAACATTCATCTCATGCAATAACTTGTGATGTTAGTATTTCTGAGACTGCTAAAACTGCAGAATTTTTTATGTCTGACGGAGTAATTGTAACTGGAGAATCTACTGGAGCACATGCAGATGTTAATGAAGTTAAAGCTGTAAGAGAATCTGTGAAAATACCCGTATTAATTGGGTCTGGAATTACTGCTACAAATTTAAAAGAATATTTTAATGATGCGGACTTATTTATTGTTGGATCATATATTAAAAAAGAAGGATATTGGAAAAATAAAATGGATGTTGAAAGAATTGACAAGCTAGTTACTGAATTTGAAAGACTAAAAACCCTATAATAATTAACCAAGATTAAAGCTAATTATTAGTAAGTAATAAGCCACGAATAAAATAAGGAGTAGCCTCTTCAAAATTTTTAATGTTTAAATTCGAAAGCTCTATTTCCCCGTAAGGGACGTCCCCCAATAACGAGCGCAAGTTTGACCTTCTATGAAGTTTTGACTTTTGGGAGGCTACTCCTTATTGATCAAAGGACTTATTACTTACAATTAGCAAAAAACATTATAAATCCGGGCTGTTCCTTAACTCTTATGAATGCAGGAGATTTAGTTAAGATTGAGACAGAAGATGGCGTTTTTGAAGGAGTTTTAATTCCAAGACCAGAAATGCTTCCTAAAGGTGTTGTTGTACTAAAATTAGAAAGCGGATATAATGTTGGAATTGATGAACATAAAATTAAATCTAAATCTGTTGTTAAAGAGTATGTTCCTAAAAAAGAAATAACTAAAACTATTCACAATAATCCTGATTTACCAACCGTTGCAATTCTTTCATTTGGAGGAACTATTTCTTCTAAAATTGATTATAAAACTGGCGGAGTTAAAGCTGATTACGATGCTTCCGATTTTGTTGAGATGTGTCCGGAACTAAGAAATGTTGCTAATATTAAAACTAAAAGAGTTATGCAAATAATGAGTGAAGATTTAGATCTTAAAACTTTATCAGAAATGCCTGAAGCATTTAAACCTTATTTGGAAGATGATTCCATTGACGGGATTGTTATGACTTGTGGAACTGATATGTTGCATTATATCGCTGCAGGTCTATCTTTTATGATTCAAAATTTAAACAAGCCAATTGTAATTACTGCGTCTCAAAGAAGTATTGATAGAGGAAGTTCAGATGCGTTTATGAATTTAAGTTGTGCAGTAAAAGCAGCAGCTTCATTTGATGGGGCAGAAATTGTTACTTGTATGCACGGCAGTTCTGATGATGAATTTTGCTTATTGATTAAAGGAGCAAAGGTTAGAAAAATGCACACTTCTAGAAGAGATGCATTTAGACCAATTAATGCATTACCACTTGCTAAATTGAATTATCCATCGCTTACAATTGATGAAATTGATAATAATTATAGACGAAAAAAAGATTTCACTGGTGCTGTTGAAATTAATTCAAAATTGTCTGAAAAGGTTGCAATTGTTTATGTTTATCCAGGAGTGGATTCGGGAATAATTGATTATTATATTGAAAAGGGATACAAAGGGCTAGTAATAGCAGGAACTGCACTCGGTCATGTTCCAACTGAAGGAGACTCAAATTTACTTCCGGCATTAAAAAGAGCTGTTGAAAAAGGAATTTTTATTGGAATTGCAACTCAAACTCTTTATGGAAGAACTCACCCTTATGTTTATACTAATCTTAGAAAATTATCTGTTTTGCTTGGATGCGTATACGGGGAAGATATGACTCCTGAAACTGCATATATGAAACTATGTTGGTTACTTGGAACTCATAAATCTCATGAAAAAGTAGCTGAATTATTTAAGGAAAATTTAGTGGGCGAAATTAATTTGATTTTAAATGACGATAATTTTTTGTACTAAATTTATAGTACGTGTATAATTATATATATGGACAATACTTAAAATGGAATTAAAAGAAGAAGCTAAATTTGTAAAAAGACATTCTTTAAGTAGAGTTATAAGAATAAGAGAGCGAATTGAAGAATATATTACGAGCTTGAAAATAGCTAATGTTGAAAAAAATAAATTAATTGGAAAAGATTTAGAAACATTTGCTGATATTGAATTAAAACTTAAATTTATAGGAAAAATAAAATTTATTTTATATGGACTTCTTTATGTGTCGGTTCTTTCAGCAGTTTT
This sequence comes from uncultured Methanosarcinales archaeon, assembly GCA_964557345.1. Taxonomy (GTDB): domain Archaea; phylum Nanobdellota; class Nanobdellia; order Woesearchaeales; family DATGWN01; genus CAZKZU01. Next base: position 1,057 of record CAZKZU010000074.1, on the reverse strand, counting down.
AGGAAATTTATTTATTATCGAAAAAGCTTTACTTTTAATCAGCAATATTTCTGGAATTATAGGATCTACAATCATTATTGCAGGAATAGCTACAGTTAATGGACTTATGAATTTGTATATTGCAGATTTGTTCGTGGTGTCGAATATAATTATCGCTAAAATTACTAATTATAAAAATCAAAATAATAAGAAAGTTAAAAAGAACGTGAAAAAAATATTTTAATAAAATAAAAAAATCACATTAACTTTTCTAAGAGTTTAGTTAAAATTGCTGTTTGTGCAAGTATTGCAATTAATATTATTATAAATAATTCAATTGTTACAGCATCACTTATAAAATAAGGATTTTTCATAGACATAACAAAAACGAATACTGCAAATACTGCTAATACTCCCATTATTATGTTTATTGCGATTTCGACTTTTCTAGTTTCAACGATTTTACTATTTATTTTCATAATGATTACCTCTTTTTGGATTAAGTTTGCGTTAATATTTAAACAGTAGTTTGATATTTATATAGCTAACTATTTTCTGAAAATAAATAAAAGGACTGAATTAATTACTTACCCAAAATTCTCTCGTATAATCCTCTAAGAAAACTAGGTCTAGGATCTTTATTTAAAGACTGTTGTAATGATTGTAATTTATTATTATAAACTTCATTTGCGCTATTTGTGTTTGAAGGATTATCGTATAATTTCCAAGTATTAGTTTTAGCTCTAATTTCATATGGATCACAAGTTGGAATAAGTCCCTTTTCCTCTGAGTAATCTCCTATAAGAACTTCATTATTTGTTAATGGACCAATATAGCCAAAAACTGCAATTTTATTGTCAATAATTCTTATGAATACAAAATCATTACTTTGAATTGTTGAGTATTCCATTGAAGTTTTGCCTAACTTATTATCAGTCCAACCTCTAGAAGTTTGGGCTATTTTTGCTATCACATATTTATTTGATTCGATGTTTGATTGAAGATCTGGTTGTTGTGCAAGAGAACTTGAAGCTAAAATTGCTGAAGCAATTATAATTGAATTTAGAGTTTTTGCCAT
>CAZKZU010000073.1:0-5549 GCA_964557345.1 uncultured Methanosarcinales archaeon | reverse complement strand
TTCAACAATCGCTTTGGCATTCATCTTATTAGTAAATAATATTCGGAGACTTAATTATGACAAATAATGAATCGGATTTAACAGATTTAGATGATATATTGCATCAGGCAGGAATTGGAATTAAGTCTAATCCCAATTTTAGTAATTCTGTTCCTCCTCTTTGTGATGTAGAAAATAAATATTATTCTACTTTGAATGATTCAGAAAAAAAAATGTATGATACTTTGTTTGGTTCAAAAAAAACTGAAACTAAACATGCTGCTTCATCAGAAGTTAAGAAACCTAAAGATATTGTTTTAATTTCTTTATCAGACTGGGCTACTGCTAGATTAAAGGATATTGAACCAAGAGTTAAGCCTTTGGAATGTAAATGTTTTAATGAAGGGGAAGTTATTGATAATGATGGTGCAATATGTTCTTTAAGAGAGAATTTAGTTCCTTTTGCTAAAAATTATTATCGGAGAAATCCTGCTGTAGAACAAGCTTATGTATTTCCCGCACCTTATTATATTACTAGTGACATAATGTATTGTTTAGGTAATCGTGATGCGCCAGTTATACCGAAAAAAAGGTGGTCTGATTTAGTCGGTGGTTTGTCTGATTTCAGATTATGTTTTAGTGGTTTTTGTGGTGGAACTTCCACTATTAGAAGGCATATAGAAGAAAAGTCTATATTAAATGATTTAATTGAAATACCTTTTAAGAGATTTTTATTTATTCCTTATTTTGTAGAAAGTGATTTTCTTTTAGATGAAAATGAGACTAAATTTAAAGCGTATAAATCTAAGATAGGTCCTACTAAAGGATTTTATGAGCGATTTTCAACTTCAGATAATGCTGATATTGCAAAATTAATGCCCGCTATTCAGCAATCTCTTTTGTATGTATCTTTGTAGTTATAGTATTTATAATTATGATTTTTTTAATGTATATTATTATTCTATTTATATTTTAATTTAGTTATTTATTTCTAAGTAAATGAATATAGATTTTAATTGTGACTAATAGATTTTTAGATTAATTACTTTTTAAGTATTTTATATGATAATTAGCATGAGGGTTTTCTTTCCAGTCGTTTCTTGAATCATTTTTTCTAAACCAAATGTAAACTTCAAATTCAACTTCATTAATTCCTTCTTTTACTTGGAATTCGAACATTTTGTTTGTTTTTTCAGATAGTATGCCTTCCCATTTTGAATCGGAGTTGTGAAGTAACCAAGGTTTTGTAGGTAAGATTATCCAGCTAATGTAACTAGTTCCTTTGTTACTAAGTGTGAACATCCCTCTACCATTAATATCTAAATTATTAAGTTGTTTTACATTTTGTTGTTCATTTAAGACAAATTCTTTATCCATTTTTCCAGTATGGTGAGATGGATTTTTCTTTTTGTAATTTACAAATTCTTTCATGATATAGTTGAAATTAATTATAACTCGTCCCAAATTATATAAAACGTTATTTAAATTCTCTTTTTGGCGTAGTTCACTTTCTATTTTTTGTGTCCATTGTATTAATTGTTTAAAATTGGAGAGTATTTGGGCATTATAGTAATTATCATCACTGATTTTTAATTTTTCAATTAGTATTCTTTCAATTGATTTAGCAATGTTGATTATTTCTTGTGCAAATTGTTGATATTCATTATCCGTTATTTCTTTATCTTTAATTAATTTAAGTAATTTATTAATTGTGCTTGTAAGATAATCATTATTTTTTATTAAATTAAGTATTGCGATTGTTAATTTTTCATCAGAAGCATTATCTGGTAGAATATTAATTACATTAACAAGGGTGTTCATTTCACGGATTATTTCTTCATTTTCTTTTTTTCGTTTATCTTTATCTGGATCTTCCGCAGATTTCACTAAAATTGCTTGGCTTTTAATATCTCTAGTTTTTGGATCTGTTGTATTTAGATATACATATAAGTCAAATTTATTATTAATAGGTAATTTTGATGTATCAATTGTGCATTTTAGTGTTTTTCCATCAGCTGAGATAACGGCATTTTTAGAAAGGGTTCCTGCTTTTAAGGATTTGTTAGCTAATGCGACTAGTACTCCTTGTATGAAGTTTTCTCCAGTAATAATTAATTCTTGATTTTTTGTTGAATTAACTTCAGTAGGAAATGTTAGGATTTTTAATTGTTCAGGTATTTTAATAGTAGCTGGAATTATTTCTATTTCTTTTGGTTCACAAAGAGAATTATTGTCATTAGAAAATAAGTGTAATGAATATTTTCCAGGTTGAATTTGTTTGGTATCAAATTTGCAATCTATTTGGTTATTGTTTCTTTTAAAATTATTTGCTAAAACCCCGTGGCCATGTTCATCAATGATGATTGCCACTTTTTGAATAGTGTTATCAAAATGTTCTCCCTCTATTGTTACAGGGGTGATTTTATTTTGTTCAACTGGAGAAGAAATTTTAATTATTTTTATTTTTGAAGGTAATTTTTTACCAGGCTTAATTTCAATTTTGTTAGTGGGATCCGCCAAATCATTATAAGTTTTTATTTTTATTTTGCCATCAATATTTTCAAAACGAGCAAAAGTGAATTTACCGATACCGATTTGAGCAAAATCTGGATGAACAGAAACTGTCATTTTATTATTAGCTCTTTCTAGAATATTTAATTTTAAATAATTAGGCTGCTCTTCTCCCATAGCAACAAGTGTATTCAATGACATGTAAATTTGGTTTATTTCAGGTGTTGTAAAACCTTTACCATTAATAGTAATAATGCTTTCCTCGCCAGAATTAATTTCTTTTTTATCAATAGAAGTAATAACGACCTTCGACTTTCCTTCTGGAGGTTCTGGAGTTGTAGGGTCATTTAAATTAAATTTCAGGCTGTCAATTCCTTTAATATCTCCTATATGAACGTCATAAACATAATCTCTTTTGCTCATTCTAGCTTTAAATTCAATATAATTTATTTTTATTGTAGTGCTGTCTACTATAACAACTTGTGAATGTTGAATATCACCAGTACTTACTGATTTAGGAATTAGTTTTAATATTTTATCTGCATCTGACAACAAATAATCAAAACCAACTCCTTTAATAATAACATTATTAAGTGCAATTTCAACAATGCCATTTTCTAATTCTTCTTTTTCAATTTCGAAATTAATATTGTCAATTCTTTTAGTATTTCCTGTTGAACTTGATCCTTCAATTTTTAACGCATTTTTTAATAGTGGTGTAAGAATATCTAACTTGTTTTCTCCAATTAAACATAGATGAAACACATCTCCTTTTGCAATTAATTCTTTTTGTATTGTAATTTCACATCTAATTAATATATCGGAAGTCACAAAAAAATTTTGAACATTAATTAAATTACTTCCATTATCTCTCGCTCTAATAAATGCGGCACTTCTAATTTTGGGATTTTCAAATCCTTTTCCCTTAATATCCAAAATTTTTGGCTGTGATGAATAATCTACCTCTACAGGAAATATGCTCTCTAAATATATCTTCCTTTTTGTTTTATCTTCTTTAGGATTATTTCCGCCGGATTCTCCGCTTGAATCTCCAGAAAAGTTGATTAGTCCTCCAATCATTCTAATAAATTCGTACAGCATCCAGATAGAAATACCCATGATGATAGTTTCAAATACGTCTGTTACGAATTGCATTGCCATTTTATTTGTTAACCTTTTTTGTTTTTTCTAGTTTTGTTTTCGAATTATTGTTTTTATTAGTATAATTATGATTGAATATTTTTTTAGAAGGTATTAATAGGAAAATTCCTGTATAAACTCCATATTCTTGTGCAATACCTGATATTAATGACAATACAATAAGTGCTGCAAGAAATCTAACTCCGTGTTTAATCCATGTTTTTACTACTTTAGGCGGAGTTGCTGAAGGATTATCTTTTGTTAGTTTGATTGCCATCCATACAACTAATGCTGTTGGAACTCCTGCTAAAATAATCGCTGCGACTAATGAATACATTTCTCCAATACCTTGCGCAACTCCTGATGGCATGAATATTGCTGATATTGCTGCTAATGCAAATGCGATAATTACTGCGATGTTTTTTTGTTTGATTATAGGTGTTCCTTTTGCCCCATAAAATAATACCCAGAATACAAGTGCAAATACTACGATGAATATTGCGAATTTAGAAGCAGATATTTTATCCGTAACCCACATAAAACTTCCTAGTTTGAAGACACTATTAATAATAGGAGTAATTAATCTAAATGGATCTGACATTGCAAAAGCATTAGGTATAGATAAAAGTAATGCCAATCCTGGAATTAAGTGTTTGTAGTTCATTTCTGTTTTGCCTGCGTTATTTTCGTTAGGATTTTTTGATATTGTGTTTTGTTTGAAATAATTGTTAGTAGTTCATCTATTCTTAATTTTAATTGAGTTAATGAATCTTTAATACTTTGAAACGTTTTATTGTGATCAGGATCATTGTTTCCGAAAAATACTGCTATTTGTTGGAATGCAGTATTTAATTCAGTATTTATTCTATTAATATCATCATTTTCGGTTTTTATATTTTCTTGTATTTTTTGAATTGCAGCAATTTCTTCTTTGGCGTACTGTCCGTCTTCTTTGAGACTAGCTGAAATTGCGTCAAATTCTGCTTTTAGGTTTCCTCTTTCTGCTCTTTCTTTTGTTAGGAAATCCTTGAAATTAATTTCTACATCTCCGATTCTTTTTTCTAATTCTAGTTTGGCTTTTTTCGGATTGTTTCTGCTAAATATAGTTTCTTTTCGAGTTCCTAGTATTTTGCCTATATTTTCGGCAATTAGATTGATATCTTTTAATATTATTATTAAAGCATGTTTTTCTTGTGATTCTTCTTGGGTTACTGCTTTTTCAAGTCCACTTTCTACATTTAATCTTCTATTTTGTTCAGACATTTGACGTTCTATTGCATTAGATGCACCAGAGGCTGAAGCAGAAATGCCTCCCATCGAAGCAGAAGCCGTAGCAGATGCATTTGATCCTGCTCGTCCAAATAAATTCATAATTCCCATGATAAAGTATATTATTCCAGCTAGCAAAAATCCTGCTGACGTCATTGACAATGTACTGATTATTACGCTTTCTGCCATTTTTTATCCTAAATATCCTAGCATGCTCATTGCTATTGTTATCATACTTGCAATTAAAAGGCAAAGAGCTCCTTTCACTATTTGCTTACCTGGTGTGCTGTTCCATTTATCTATTCCTTTCCATATTGCGAATGTTAGAATTCCAGTTGGTAATAAGAAAATTAATGCTCCCGCAATTCCGCCATATTGATATCCTGCCATCGTAGTTAGATTCACTGGCATGAATAGAATTGAAATAAATGAAATTGCAAATGCGATAACTCCTCTAACTTTTTTATCCATTGAGGGAATTGCTTTTTCAAGACCCCACATTATTACGACTATAAGAACGATGAAATAAATTCCTTTAACTGCATACGGCCAAGATTTGTCTGGAATCCATTTTAAACTCATGAATTCCAACATCGGAAGAAGTATTTTTTGTAGCATGGAAAATGGATTTCCCATTAAACTATCTGCTG
>CAZKZU010000072.1:0-5913 GCA_964557345.1 uncultured Methanosarcinales archaeon | reverse complement strand
TTTAAGTAGAATTTTTTCTAAAAAATCGACTTATTCAAAGTTCTCTATACTGCCTTTAATATGAGCATGGTAAACATTGAAAACGAGGAGCAGTGACGAACGGGAATGTGAGGAACGTGGCGACAATGTTCAGGCGAATGCCGGCAAAAAGAAGGTGAGCGAATCGGTAGTATACTTTTGTAAGAGAATCAAAGTTAAAATACATACATCAAAAGATTTATTAAGTTTAATCAACTTTAATGTAAGTATGAAAACATGGTTAAAAGGTGCGATTGTAGGATTGGTTATAGCTCTAATTCCAATTTGTTGGGGCATTATGGATATTTTTATATGGGCACCATCATCTCAACCAGTACAATTTAGAGGTTGGGCGAGTGCTATTGGATATTATGCAGTATTTATAGGTATTGGAATTATAGGACTTGGAGCATTTATTGGATTTTTAGTAGAAAAAATTAAATCTAAATAAAATAGATAGCGTCAAAACGTGTATAATTCTATTAAAAATACAAACTAAATTTAAAAGTCAATAAAATTTCTCCGATTGAAATGAAAAATCAAGTTACATACGGTCCACATCTATTTCCTGGCGGTCCTGAAGCATACATAAGAGTATCTGACTCAAATATTGAAAATAGCCATAATAGCATAAAACAAACTCTAAAAAGTGCTTTTTCAAGTGAAAATCAAACAAATATTATTTCTAAATTACCTTCATTTGGACAATTTGACTTAAATTCACCTGTGAAATTATCTTTTTTAAATTATGGTGACACGCAACTTGTATATCTTGCAACAATTGGGCAAACGAGTAAAGTGGTGGCGTTAATTAATCAGCCTCATACTCCTTTAGGTGTTGTAAAAAAAGAATTTGACAATCTTACAAGACTTGCAGAAATAGATTTGCGTTTTGTTGTAAAACCACACGTATATTTTAATCTTGAAGAAAAAGGACATGAACTTTATATTTCTGAATATGTAAATAATGCGATGTGTATAGCCGTTCTAAATGGACACGGCATATATGATCCTCTTCCATCATACCATTTTGAAAAATTCACACCAGAAATAAGTTCTAGAGTAAATTCTAGTATGATTGCACTATTAGTTAATTATTATGATATAAAAAGAAAAAGAGGGATAGCTAAAACGCAAATTTCTGGTAATGATTTTATTCTTACTAGAGACTTTCAAAAATTAAATCCAGAAACGGTTCTTCCAAATATGAAAATAATTGCTGCAAGAGATTTTATTGACGTTTCTTTATATGAATATGTTGATATTTTAGAACAAGAATTCTTGCTAGGAACTAGTCGATCAGATAAGGAAGTTATTTCTGGAAAAATTATAATAAATCATAGCTCTAAATCTCCTATGACAATTAACGAAATAAAAAAAGGAATTAGTTTAGGTTTAGAATTAAGAAAATATCATTAATTTTTAGTCAAACTTTTCCAATTTTCTTAATAATGACACGTTTTGAATCGAATTTATCTTAAGAAGTAAAAACAGAACTTAAAAATAATAAAAATAAAGAAAAAAGAAGTACTTACTTCTTCTTAGAGAGTTTCTTGATTATTTCTTCTTCTTCTTTTTCAATCTTGAATTCTTCTCTTGCTATCTTTTTAGTGATAATTTCAATGTGAGCATCCATTCTTGCTATTCTTCTTTCCATTAATACAAGAACTCTCAAACTATAAACTATAGCAGCTAAAGTTCCAATAATTATTCCTAAAATTGTGTATCCTACTGGGTCATACATGATAAGTTCACCTCTATAGTTCTTGTTGGATATAGTATTTATAAAGTTTTTGAGGACTAATGCTAAGATGAAATTTAAGAAAAGTAAAGAATATTGGTATCATCTGTTTATTATTGTTATTTATTATGTTGCAATACCTATAATATTTGTTTTTGATAAAAGTGTGCTGCGATTTGACTTTAACTTAAATAATATTTGGAGCAGCTCACTTACCAAATGGAGCTAAATCGTTTAAACCACAAGATTGGAACTGGAAATTTGCAAAAATAACGTTTCTTGCAGGCATACCTCTAGGACTGATTTTTATTTTAACAAATAGTTTACTAATTCCTTCCGCACTACATGCTTTCTTTGTATTTGTATTACAAATGTTTAGAAAATAAATTTGAAAAACCATTAAAAATTAATCAGTAACAAGTAATTTATAGAATTACACCTAATTTTTTTAAATCTCTAATAAGAGAAGACTTGTTTTTAAACAAAATTGTATTCATACCTATTTTTTGCGCTGGCTCAATATATTGTATTTTATCATCTATAAATATTATTTCGTTTGGATTTAATTTTGTTATTTTAAGAATTTTTGTATACAATATTGTGTCTGGTTTACGGCGCTTTTCTTTGAAAGATAATAATTTAATCTTAAAATGTTTATATGCATCATTTTGTTCTCTTAATTTATTATAATAAGAATTTACATTTGTTAAAGTTCCAAGAAGATAATTCTTTTTTAATTGGAATAATAATTTCTCAATTGATTTATCGATAGTGTTATGTTTCTTTGCTAACTTTAACCAGTTAGATTTAAATTTTTTAGCATCTAAATTAAATGCATCAATATAAAATTGAAAATATCGTTTTTCTGAAATTTTTCCTTCCGTAAATAGAGGAGCTTTAGCTTTTTTTATTGCGATAAACTCATCTAAATCAATTTCCATAACTTTTGCTAATTTTGCATATTGATTAACCCTATCCTCTTTAACTAAAATGCCTCCAATATCAAAGAATATTGCTTTTATTACCATGTTATATCTAATATATTACGAATTAATAAATCTTTATAGTTAAAATGTGAAAATATACTAAAAGCATAAATATTTTCTAAGAATCGAAAAAAAAAACAATTATTTATAAGTTTAAATGAAATCTCTATTTTATGAATGATATTACTGATATATTCAGAGAAATGATACATCCCGCAGTAAGAGAAATATTACTATTAGATGCAAATTTATTCGGGAAAATAAATATTATGAATTCTAGAATAGTCCATTGCAATAGTTTAGAGGAATTAACTATCAACTATGAAGAAATAAAACCATGCTACGCATATATACATCGAGTTAGATTTAGAGAGTCACAAAAGGCATATGAAGAAATTACAGGAGAAATACTTAGAGGATCCAGGGAAAAAAGAGCATTCATAATTCAAGATAGATATGGAACAAAATGGTGTTGGGGAAATGATCGATCTTCAAAATGGAATTCAACAATCAATAAAGATTTTTCAGATTATGAAATATTAGATTTTGTGTTTGGAAAGGTTATTTTTGGAGCGACATTTAGTGGACCGATACGAACAATAGATGTCTTCGGATATGGAGGAAGAGCAACTAAGTCTCAATCTCAAAAAAATGAAGCAATGAATATATCTCCAGCTTACGCATCAGCGATAAAAAGTTTCTTTTGAAAAGATAAACTTAAAGATAGATCAGGATTATTTTTTTAACAATATTTAATCTAATAATAATTAAAAAATAATTAAAATTTTAAGAAAATAAAGAACTATAATAAAAAAAATAAAAATAACCAATAACTTTATTGGTTTTCAGATAAGCCTTTTCTTGTTCTAATTTGCATTACAACTTTGTCTTGCAATTCGTTAGGTAATTTTTCAAATGACTGATCGATTAAAGATGATACTCCTTTACCTTCAGTTGCAGATCTTAGGTCTGAACCCCAACCAAGCATTTCCATTACTGGGATTCTTGCTTTTAGTGTTGCACCATGATCATTAACTACCATATCAAGTAATTGACCTCTTTTGGAAGCTACAAGTTTAGTCATTGAACCTACTGCTTCTTCTGGACCTTCAATTAACATTTCTTGGATTGGCTCGAATAATACAGGATTAGCTGTTCTCATTGATCCTTTGATACCTTCTCTTACTGCAGGGTATACTTGTGATGGACCTCTGTGAATTGCATCTTCATGTAGATTCATATCCATTAATTTAATTTTTACATTAGTACAAGGTTCTCTAGATAAAGGACCATTTTTCATTACATCTTCAAATGTATCTAAGATTAATGCTTCTACTTCTATCATGTGAATTTGACCTTTTGTACAATCCATGTAAACATTTCCTCTAAAGATTTGTCTTACAAAGTCTGCTTCTTTAAGAGAGTAACCAAGTTCGATGAATTTCTTTCTCATCTCCATATCTCCTTTTTTAACTCGGCCTTCATCAATTTGACCTTCTCTTAAGGCTTTAACTACAGGTTCTTCTAAAGGTTCAACAATAAAGTAGAATTTGTTGTGTTTGTTTGGAGATTTTCCTTCAACTTCTTGACCAGTTTTTGTAATAGATTCTCTATATACAACAATTGGAGGTGATGTTTTAATTTTTACTCCTTTTTCATCTCGGATTCTGTTTTCAATGATTTCAAGGTGTAATTCTCCCATTCCACTCATTAAACATTCTCCTGTTTCATCGTTAATTTCAATTTTGATAGATGGATCTTCTTTAGCTGACTTTCTTAGAACTTCAACTACTTTTGGAAGATCTCCTGGAGTCATTGGTTCTACAGATTTAGTAATTACTGGATCGAAAATGTGTTTTAATTCTTCAAACGGCTGTTCTGGAGCTTCAGTAATTGTTTCTCCTGCTGCAGCACTTACACCTGTAATTGCTAAAACATTACCTGCTGGTAAACATTCAATCAATTCTGGTTTGATACCGTTGTAAATATATACGATTTGAATTCTTGCTTTTACTTTATCGTTGTTTAAGTAAACTTCCATTCCTTGTCTGATTGTTCCTGAGAAAAGTCTTCCTGCTGCGATTTCTTTTCCTGATTTTGGATCAACTAAAACTCTTGTTACAACAAAAGCTAATTTTCCATTTGGATTAGTGCTAACTAGGTCTTTACCCATTTCACTTTCTTTGTCGCCGTGCCAGATTTTTGGAATTCTGTAAATTTGAGCAACTCTTGGTTCTGGTAAATGTTTAATTACCATATCTAAGATTACTTCGAATAAAGGAGCATTTTTTTGAGCCCATTCTTTTCTTTCATCGCCGTTTAAGTCATAGATTTTTTGAATATCAGAGAATTTGATTCCTTTCTTCATCATAAATGATAATGAAAGTGCCCAGTTGTCTCTTGCACTACCGAATGCAACACTACCATCTTGAATACTTACTTTCCATTTTTGTTTATATTCAGGTTCAGCTAATTTTTCAATTAATTGATTGAATCTTGTGATAATTTCAATAAATCTTTTCTGAATTGCTTCAGGAGTATACTGCATTTCTAAGATTAATCTGTCAACTTTGTTAATAAATAAAACTGGTTTTACTCTTTCTTTTAGAGCTTGTTTTAATACAGTTTCAGTTTGAGGCATGATTCCTTCAGATGCACATACAAGTACAACTGTTCCGTCAATTGCTCTCATAGCTCTAGTTACGTTTCCACCGAAATCAACGTGACCTGGAGTATCAATTAAATTAATTAAATAATCATGTTCATTAAATTGGTGAACCATAGAAACGTTTGCTGAATCTACTGTCATAAGTCTTTCTTGCTCATCTTTATGCTGCCAAGTCTGCATTCCTGCATCTAAATCTCCAGCACTTTCAACTTTCATTTTACCTGCAGCTGCAAGTAAGTTGTCAGTAAAAGCAGTTTTACCGTGATGAATGTGTGCACTAGTACAAATGTTTCTTATATACGTAGGATCTTTAACAATATTTTTTACCTGTTCTTCCATTGATGCCATATTTTTTTCACCTATAAGTTATCTTAAATTCATATATAATCATAACAATTATCATTTCAATAATCATATCTTATATTATTATACTATTAAGACATACTTCATGAAAAAATAAACGGTTTATAAAGATTATGACAAGCAGGTCTTTTCCAATT
>CAZKZU010000071.1:5516-5979 GCA_964557345.1 uncultured Methanosarcinales archaeon | reverse complement strand
TATGGAAAAAGAAAAAAAACCAAAAATAGTAATTGTTGCATGATGATTAGCAACAAGAATGAAACCTATTACTGAAGAAATTCCTAAATGCCTAGTCGATATTCATGGAAAGCCATTAATACAACATCAAATCGAATTCTTTAAAGAGCACGGATATAATGATTTTATCTTTTGTGTTGCACATTTAGCAAATAAAGTAAAAGAATATTTCGAAGACGGATCTAAGTTTGGAATAAATATAAAATATAGCGAAGAACAAAAAGAATTATTAGGCACTGCAGGAAGTGTTAAACTTATTGAAAATATTATAGGAGAAGACGAGAATTTTATTGTTTATTATGGAGATAATCTTACTTGTATGAATTTTGAAAAATACACTCATTTTCATATCGAACACAATTCAATTGCAACTATTTGTATTAGACCATTAAAACAAGGTTACAAAAGCTCAAGTGTAATTACA
>CAZKZU010000071.1:0-5506 GCA_964557345.1 uncultured Methanosarcinales archaeon | reverse complement strand
ATAAAATAAAAGTTTTCTTAGAAAAACCATCAATTGAAGAAATTAATAAATACGAAGATCAACAAAAATATATTAACTCGGGAATATATGTATTTAATAAAAAAATATTTGAATATATTCCAAGTAATCAAAAATATGATTTTGCAAAAGAAGTATTTCCTAAATTAATTCAAAATAACAATAATAGTAATAATAATGATCAGAATAATATGTATGGATATCCAACTAATGAGTATTTTAGAGAAATTGGTAGAATTGAAAAGTACAATAGTTTTCTAAATGAAAGTAAAGGTAAAAAAAATATTTTTATGAAAAATAAAGCGATTTTTCTAGATAGAGATGGAGTTATAAATAAAAATTTCAATGATATGAAAACTCCAGAGCAATTTGAAATTATTTCAGGAGTACCTCAAGCAATTAAAAAAATAAATGATGCAGGATATTTAGCAATAATTGTTACAAATCAACCAACTATTTCGAAAGGAATAATTTCTTTTGAAGACATAAATAAAATTCATGATAAAATGAACAAAGAGTTAGCAGAACAGGGCGCACATATTGATGCAATCTACATTTGCCCACATCACCCTGATAGCGGATTTGAAGGTGAAATAAAACATTTGAAATTTAATTGCGATTGCAGAAAACCAAAACCAGGATTATTATTAAATGCCATTGCAGAGAATAATATAGACATACAACAATCTTGGATGATTGGAGATTCAAACTCAGATATTGTTGCTGGTAAAAATGCAGGAGTTAAAACGATATATGTTACAGCAGGTGGCGGATCTGGAAGTAAACATGAAAAAGAGCATTCAGAAGCTAAGCCGGATTTTAGTGCTAGCGACTTGTTAAATGCAGTCAATATTATAATAATGTAATTTTTATTTTTTTAAATAGTATTTTTCTAATGAGTATATTGATAATAACTTATAAAATAAGCAAAAATGCATAAACTTCCACTAAAAATTTCCTGTTTATAAACCTTTTGTAGAAACATTTATAAATAGAAATCAAACTAAGTGAAAACAGGGGTTAATCAAAGGTGAGAAAATGATAATAAGCAGAGCGCCATTACGAATTTCTTTAGGAGGAGGCGGAACAGATTTACCATTTTATGCAAATAAATTTGGAGGATCACTAGTAACAGCATCAATTAACAGATACATATATTTGATGATTGGACCAAGAAAAGTTGAAAAAAATATTAAACTTAATTATTCTAAAACAGAATTAGTAGATACTGTTGATCAAATTGAACATCCATTAATTAGAGAAGCTCTAAAAATAACAAAAATTCACGGAGGAATTGAAATACACTCCATGTCAGATTTAACTGCAGGAAGCGGACTTGGATCATCAAGTTCATTTTTAGTTGCACTATTAAATGGATTACATCATTATAACGGAGAAACTGTTTCCAAATACAAACTTGCAGAAGATGCATCAATAATTAGCATGGATATTTTAAAAGAGCCTTGTGGAAAACAAGATCAATACGCAAGTGCATTCGGAAACTTATCCCATTTAAAGATTGGAACTAATGGTAAGGTAACTGTTACTCCAATAAACATAACTCATGAGAATATGAAAAAATTAGAACAAAATCTTATGATGTTTTATACTGGATACACAAGAAGTGCAAGTGATGTTCTTGGAGATCAGAAAAAAAGATCAGAAGATAAACAAACAGAAGAAGAAATGTATAATTTCTACCATGAAATCAAAAAAATCGGAGATGAAAGTAAAAAATGTTTAGAAAAAGGAAATCTCACTAGATTCGGCGAATGGATGAATATACATTGGGAATTAAAGAAAAAACTTTCTAATAAAATGTCCAATACAAATATCGATAAATGGTATCAAATTGCAATGGACAATGGCGCATTAGGTGGAAAAATTATCGGCGCAGGAGGAGGAGGATTTTTACTATTATATGTAGATAAAGATCACGACAAAATACAGCAACTAATGGAAAAAGAAGGATTAGTATATACTCCGTTTAAATTTGATCATGACGGAGCAAGAATAATTTATACAGAATGAGGGGAAAATGAACGCAAAATATATACAAAATTATTTAGATGAAGTCAAAGACATTGCAAATAAAATTGATCAAAATGAAATAAGTAAAGCAATTGATATCCTATTCGAAGCATGGAAAAATAATAAAAACGTATATTTTATGGGTTGTGGCGGAAGTGCTGGAACTGCAAGTCATTTTGCAGCAGATCTTTCTAAAACAACAATGTGTGATGGTAAAAAAAGATTCAAATCAATTTCATTAGTAGACAATCCATCACTTGTTTCTGCATGGACAAACGATAAAGGCTGGGAAAATGTATTTGTAGGACAAATTGAAAACTTTATGCAACCTGGAGATGTAGTTGTTGCATTAAGCGTACATGGCGGAAAAGGAAGAGACAGCGCACTTGCATGGAGCCAAAATTTAACTAAAGCAATGAGTTATGTAAAAGAACACGGCGGAAAAACAATTGGTTTAGCTGGGTTTGACGGCGGATCATTTACTGAACTTGGAGATGCATGCATAATTGTTCCAAAAGATTCAACACCATTAGTTGAAGGATTTCACGGCGATATTCAACATTTAATCATATTCAGATTAAAACAACTTATTGAAGAATATAAAAACTAAGTAAAAATAAATAATTAAAAAATAATCAAAAATTACGGGGTAAACATAATGACTGAAGGTAACATAAAATATGAAGACGGATTATTCCTAGATACTGGAAAAATAGATGAAGTAAAAAAATATTTTGACATGGGATTTATTAAAGGAGTTACTACAAATCCAACTATTTTATTGAAAAATGGAATTACTGGCGGACTTGAAGGAGTAAAAAAAGCATCAATAGAAATTGCTAATTACATCAAGCCATACCCATTATCTGTAGAATTAACTATAAATGATAATAAAGAACAAATGATAAAGCAAGCACTTGAATTACATAAGTGGGCACCAAATATTGTTATAAAAGTTCCATTTCATGGACCTAAAGGCGAGACAGATAATTTATTTGTAATCCGAGAATTATCAGTTAAGCACAATGTTCCAGTAAATGTTACTGCTATGATGAATGTTCAACAATGTTATCTTGCAGCTGTTGCAGGAGCAAAATACGTATCACTTTTCTGTGGAAGAATTAATGATATGGGCTATGACTCTGCAAATGAAGTTACAAGACTAAGACAAATGCTTGATATGCATAATCTGAAAAGTCAAATTATCTGTGCATCTACTAGAGAAGTATTAAATGTTACACAATGGATGGAAGCTGGAGGACACATAGTCACAGTTGACCCAACAATAATGGCAAAATTAATACCGCACCCATATACAAAAGAAACAGTACAAATGTTTATGGATGATGCAAAGAAACTAACAGCAGAATTAAGTACGCCTAAGCAATAAATAGGCATTTTTTTGTTTTTATTCTTGTTAATCGGGTGCATCCGGAATAAATTATTAATCCTAACTATACTGCCAATTCGCCAATCTTCTTTTTGTCGGCATTCGCCTGTTTATAGTCGCTACGCTCGTCACTATGTGTTCCTCGCTGCTCCATTAAGTCATAAGTAATATCGACTCATACTTAGGCAGTATAATAGTTAATTCTTTTCCGGATGCACCTTATTAATCATAACTTTTATAAACATCTCAATTTAATTATACAGAGGGGAGCATATTTGGAAAAAGTACTAATTACTGGAGCAACTGGCGGAATTGGCCAAAAGATTGCAGAAGCATTAGCTGAAAAAAAGTATGAGCTAATTTTACTTTCTAGAAATATAAATGATCTTAATATTATAAAGCAAAATCTAGTTGAAAAAAATAATTGCAAAATTCAAATAATTGCAAGTGATGTTTCTAATTATGAAGATTTGAAAATTAAATTGAATGAGCTTAAAGAGATTGATGTTATAATAAATTGTGCAGGAATACTTGGACCTGTTGGACCATTTGGAGAAAACAATATTTCAGAATGGGCAAAAACCATACAAATTAATTTAATGGGGACAATTAATGTTTGTAGCATACTATTAGATAAATTACAAAAATCAAAACACGGAAAAATAATTAATTTTTCAGGAGGAGGAGGCGCTTTCCCAAGAAAAAATCACACAGCATATGCAACATCAAAAGCAGCAATAGTTAGATTTACAGAGAACCTTTCTGTAGAATATCCAAACATCGATGTTAATGCAATTGCACCAGGAGCACATAAAACTAAAATTTGGGCAACTGAAACTTTTGATAAAGAACCAGACAAATGGGCAGATCCAGTAAGGTTACAAGAATTAATAATATATTTATGCAGTCCTGAGTCTAATGGAGTAACTGGTAGATTCTTACATATTTGTGATGATTGGGATAAAAGAGAGTATAAAACGCTCGGGAAAGATTATTATACTTTAAGGAGAATAGACGAGCAATTACTTAAAAAATTAAATCAGTAAGTCAGAATAAAATGTATGTTATTATATAAATATTAATTTAAAAAATAAAACTTATCAATTCAAGGAGAAATCAAAGTGAAATATAAAGTTGGAATAATTGGGTGCGGATTAATTGGAAATAAACGTGCGAAATCTTTAGGAGATCATCAACTAGTATTTGTTGCTGACAATAACGAAGAGTTAGCTAAAAAAGCAGCTGAAGAATATAAATGTAAGCACACTACTAATTATAAAGATATTATAAACTCTGACGTAGATATCGTAATTGTATCCACTCCTAATCATATGCTAATACCAATTGCACTTGAAGCGGTACAGCACGGTAAACATGTTTTAATTGAAAAACCTGGAGCTAGAAATCCAACTGAAATGAAATTACTTGTTGATGCGGTAAATGGAACAAATATTAAAATTAAAGTAGGGATTAACCATCGGTATCATCCTGCAATACTTAAAGAAATTGTGGACAGCAATGAATTTGGAGAAATTATGTTTATTAGAGCTCGTTATGGACATGGCGGAAGAGTTGGATATGATAAAGAATGGAGAGCTAAAAAAAGCGTCTCCGGTGGAGGAGAATTACTAGACCAAGGATGTCATCTTATTAATTTAGGAAATATGTTCCTTGGAGACTTTACTTCCGCAGTTGGATTTACTTGCAATTATTTTTGGAATATGGAAGTTGAAGACAACGGATTTGCATTACTAAAAACTTCTAAAGGACAAGTTATGCAAATGCACGCATCATGGACTGATTGGAAAAACATATTTAGTTTTGAAATTATGTGCAAGAATGCAAAAATAGACATTTCAGGACTTGGAAGAAGTTATGGAACTGAAACATTAACTTTATTTAAAATGAAACCAGAAATGGGGCCTCCTGATAAAGAAGTATTTGTATTCGAAGGGGAAGATAATTCCTGGGACTTAGAGTTTTCTGATTTTACTAATGCCATTAAGACTAATAGAAAATTACCTGATTTAGATAATGCATATAGCGTAATGAAAACAATATATGAGG
>CAZKZU010000070.1:0-6286 GCA_964557345.1 uncultured Methanosarcinales archaeon | reverse complement strand
AGTATAAATATTAATATAAAACTAAAAAAAGAAAAAATTAGGAGATAACTAAATCATTTCCCCTATTTCAACACTGCTATTTTCATCTATTAGAGTAGAGTCATAGTCCTGAACTGTTGTGTCAGGAGCTACATTACCGTTTTGCGAGGGTTGATCTACTTTAGTATCTGTGTTAGTGGGTGTTGTTGAATTAGTACAGCCTCCAATAAGTAAGCCGAAAATCAATAAGCCTAATAGTGCTAATATTGCGTACTTCATTGTCTAGCACCTCTTCTATCATCTTGGTTATTTCCATTTGGACCTGAACCATCTCTCATCGGACCTGATTTATTTTTCATGTTTTCAAGTCTATTTTTCATATCTTCTGAGATATTTTGTCTCATATTTAATTCTTTTTGTTTAAGTTTATTCATTGCATCAAAAGTTTTAATTTTTTCTTTCATAAGACCTTCTCTCACATCAGATCTTACTCTATTTCTAGTTGTGTTGTCTAGAGATTGATATTCATTTTTGATAAGCTCATGCATCTCTTGTCTTGTTAAATTACCATTTCTTACTTGATCAAGAATATCTTGACTAGCATTCATTTTTCCAAGCATTTTTAATGTTCTTTCTTCATTATGTTGCATAATTTTATTTTTTATTTGTAATTTTAATTCTTGTAATCTTTGTTTTTTATCTTCATCAAAATTCTTTCTTAATGTGTCTCTTTCTCCTGCTGGAATTAAGTCTTTAACTGCAGTTCTAAATTCTTGTGTTAAATTATTTGCAGTGTGTCTATATTCCACATATTTTTTTACTGAATCGTTTGCTTGCGGATCTATTGCAGTTACTTGTGCTTTCAAATCTGTAAGTTTTCCAATAATAGTTTGTAAATTTGTTACATCAATTGAAGAGTTCTTTTCTTGGATTTTACCAATTACTGTATTTCCATTATCGATAGCTCTACCTATTGCTGTTTCAAGCTGTAATATCCTTACTTCTGCACCTGGTACTGTATCCATTCCTGTTGTTTCGTTTAATATTACTGCATCTTCAGTTGCATTATTTTGGTCTTGATTATCAACCGCAAATGCAAATGGAAGTGCTAGTAATAATAACGCTAATAATAATAGTTTTATTTTCATTTTATTTACCTCCATCTTATTTGTTTAATGTATGCTTATTACTTTTTACTTGTTACTTTTATATTTGCTTTTGAAGCACACATTCATTCATACCAATATAGTAGTCTGGAACAACATTTAATAATTTCCCGGAAGATAGCGGAACAAGGCGGAACAAGAGGAGAAAAAAAGTGAAAAAGCCTAATAACTAAGGGTTTAAATGCTCTTGTTTGTAAGCTTCCCATTGATCTTTTGATAGAGTTCTTGCCTCATATGGGTCTACACATTTCAAGGTTTTTGGTCTATCAAGATAAGGAGTATTCTTTAGTTCTTCAAAACTAATTTTATATTCCTCTAAATTAGCTAACTCTTTTTGTAATGACATTTCATAATCCTCTTTTGAAGAAGAATAAGGGAAAGTTAGTCTTTTAACAAATTCATATTGCTCTATTTTAATAGAATACTCTGCTACTGATTTTGCACAACTTATTAAGTCCTTATAGCATCTTTCTTCTTGATCACTTCTACCATATTCACGCGAAGAATCTTTGTTTACTCCAACGTTTCTTAAACTAATAGGTAAATTAACTTTCTTTTCCAAACTAGATTTTATATCATATTCTCTATCAATTATGTTGCTTAACTCTTTTTGTTTTTTATCAAAATATGTAATGAAACTTTGTGTCAATTTTTTATTTTTTCCTATCTTGTAATCGATAGCTTTTTTTTCGCCAGATCTTTTTACATCAGGAGAATAAGGAGTAGCTTCATCTTCTTTTAATATATATTCAACTTCTGCTAATTCTTGTTGGAACATAGATCGTTTGCCTTTTGGATCAAATACAGAATCAACTAAAGATAGTTCTTCTAATTTAGATTCTAATTGTGTTTTATAATTCTTAAGTCGACAAACAAAAAAGGGTCTTTCTACATCTTCTCTAGATAATGGAAATTCAAGAGTTTCATAGCTACCACAACCTACATAATTTCTTTGCTTTACAATACCTAAAATAGAATCTATTTGAGTTAGATACTCTTTCATGCTTGGGTTGATATGTCTAACTATAATTTCAGGTTCAAAGTTTACTTTATTATCTCTAACTGCCCAATATGCATCTTCTCTATCTATTAATGGATCCTGCTTTTTTATATTTGAATTGGCTTGTGCTCTATGCAATCTAATTTTAGCTTCTAGTTTATCTAAATTAAAAAGTTCCTTTTTTAATCTTTGAATTCGAATTCTTTCTATTTTTTCATCAATTGTTTCTTTAGGTAAAGAAGAGTCTAAAGCTAACGAAGGATTTTTTTCTATTAAGGATACCCATAAACTACTGTAATCATTTTCTAATTTAGTTTCAGTTTTTTGTGATATTTCAGTTTCCATTTTCAACCTCTTTTTGTTTGACTTTACTACTTAATCGTAATCATTATGCAGTCGAGAGAAGTATTTCAATGTTTCCATTAAAAATTAGTACGAATAGATAATATTTATAAGTGATAAGCACTAAAAGTCATAATATGAGCTATAAATTAGATTTAAAGGACAAAAAACTCCTTTATGAACTAGATCAAAATAGTAGGCAATCTTTTAGCGAAATGGGCAAGAAAATTGGCCTTAGCAAAAATTCAGTTAAATATAGAATTGATAGTTTAATTCAAGAAGGAATTATAAAAAAATTCCACACTGTTGTAGATATTGGAAAGTTAGGATATATTAGTTTTCGTCTTTATTTGAATTTACAAAACACGACTCCTGAAATTGAAAAGGAAATCATAAGTTATCTTTCTAAAAAAAATATCGTAACATGGATTGTATCTATTGAGGGAGAATATAACATAGGAACGTTAATTTTAACTAAATCAATAAAAGAAATTAATGATCTTTGGAAAGAAATAGATGAAAAATATATTAATTATATCGATAAAAAGTTTTTAGCAATTATGACTAAGGTTTCTTATTACTCGAGAGCATACTTGTTAGATTTGAAAACAAATAATTCAGAAGTTGTTTTTGTTTCAGAGCCAGAACAAAATCCTGCTAAATTGGAACTAGATGAAACAGATTTTGAAATATTAAAATTACTTGCACCGGATGCAAGAATATCGATGACAGATATTGCAATTAAGCTGAAATTAACAGCAAAAACTGTGATTGCTAGAATTAAATTGCTTGAGAAGAAAAAAATAATTATCGGATATAAAACAGTTTTTGACTTAGAAAAATTAGGTTATCAATACTATAAAATTCAATTTAAACTGCATAGCGTGTCAGCTGAAGGAAAAAAGGAATTCAAAGGATACATTAAAGCTCATCCTAATATCATTTATGACGATGAAGTATTAGGCGGAGAAGATCTGGAAATTGAACTTCAAGTTAAAGATGCTACTGAGCTTAGAAAAATAATTGAAGATATTAAAATAAGATTTGGAAAGATAATTAGCGAATATAAAACAATGTTATTCTATAAAGAACACAAATATTTATTTCTACCGGTTAAGTTGGATTGAAAGAAATTTATAAGAACGGACTAGAAAATATTATTTTAATTTAATCTAGTTTAATTTTAATTCTGGTTTAGTTTTATTTAAAGTTAATACGTTCGACATCCCTTTTTCTTGTTTTGTTATGATGCCTTGTCGTACTAGAGAATCTATATTTCTTGATAAGGAGGATTTTGGAATTTTTAATTGTTCTTCTAATTTCTTTTGGAGCAGTGAGCCATTATTTTTTTCTAATATTTCAACTATATCTTTTTGACGATCTAGCAATTTTGATTTATCATACCAAGGTTTTGAGTTATCTATTGTAGAATTTGCATTATGATGTTCTGAAATATGAGTTGAATGATGACTACTATGAACATTATTTTTTTTCTTAATTCTTATTAAATACGTAATTGCAGATATTAGGACTATAAAAATTAAAACTACAAGGAAAATGTAAATAGAAGATAAAGTATTATTGTCTTGAGTTCCATCAAAACTATATTGAACTAAAATAGATAAGGTTTCATTTGTTCCTATTCCTTTTATATACGGGTAACCTGATTTTTCTCCGATTTTTATTTGAGAAGAACTTTTGATATAGTTGATTACTGCATTTTGAGGTAAATCTATTTCATAGATGATATCAGAGAATGAAGCATTGTTTGTTGTTAAATTGAAAGTCCAAACATTTCCTTTTTTTGATGTCAGGTCATCTGAGACAATATCATTCAATTGGGGATGATTAGTTGTTCCAGATATAGTTGTTTGTCCTTCTTGATTTATGTTAATCAAAATATCTGCATAATATTGAGAGTAAGAAAATGAGACTAGAAATAAACTAGATACTAACATTACAATTAAAATCAATAATTGTCGTTTTTTCATGACTTAAGTAAAGATAAAGGCGTATTTAAAGGTATTGTCGGTATTGCAAAATGACAAAATATGATTGAAGAAGAATAGATGAAACTTAAATGCTAATAATAGCAATAATAAAAAATAAAATATAGTCCCCATAAAAATAAAAATAATAAAAATCAAATACAGATTATTTAACCGCCACAACCTTCTCTTCCAATTGTACTGCAAGTAGAACAAATTGTACCGCAGTTATCATCAGTTTTGTAAATTGTTTCGTTCTGACAATTAGTGCAATATTTATCAAGTACATGATACTCTGGAAGGAATCTATCGTCCTTTGTACTCAATGCTAAGCTTGGTGTCGCTACTGTTTTTATAGCCTTAACTTTAGAATCTAGAGTTGGAACACTTCGCACTAAACCACCATAGTAAGGACGTGGAACATCTAAAATTTCGCCATCATCACCAGTTAAAAAAGTCTTTTTTAATTTCTTACCAAGATAATCTGTTATTGAACTTACCGCTTTAAGATCTTTATCATCCTCTCCTTCAGTCCAACCACTTGGATCGAATTTTGAACCAATCATTTTCTTAAGAATTACACTTAATGGAACACCATATTGTAAATTCATAGACCAAGAAGTTCCTAATTGACCCATAAGTCCGCCGATTGTTCCTCCTTCTTTAGCCATAGTAACAAATACTTCTCCTGGAGTTCCATCATCAAATAGACCAACTGTATAATATCCTTCATGACCTGATATGGAAAATTTCTCAGTATAAGAATTTCTTTTTTTAGGCATTGGTCTTCTTACTGGACCTGCTCTTTCAACTACTGGAGAAGATTCATTTAATTTTCCTTCTAATACAGATCTCTTTTTCTCATATACAGCTCTTGGAAGATCTAATGATAAACCTAATTTTTCACAAAGGTCATATGCTTTTAATACATACTCAATTGTTTTTGCATCATCATCTTTTGCTCTTTCATCTAATGAAGTATTCAAAGGTTGAGTTCTCTTGCTTCCATCTCTATAAATTGCAACTGCTTTTAATCCTTTTTGCCATCCTTGAATGTAAGCATTTCTTATGTCTTCGGGAGTTGCATCATGTGGAAGATTAACTGTTTTTGAAATTGCACCAGATAAGAAAGGTTGAGTTGCAGCCATCATTTCAACATGACCTTTGTAATGAATAAATCTCTTACCATTTTTTGCTTTAAATGCGCAATCAAAAATAGAAAGATGTTCCTCTTTCAAACCAGGAGCGCCTTCAATAGTATCAGTCTCTTTGATATAATCTTCAATTGCTTGAACTGCATCTGCACTATACTTCAATCTCTTTAAAGCGGGACCAACACTCTTGTTTGCAATTTTCATATTTCCGCCACCAACTAATTGTTTGTATTTGACAAGAGCAGTGTCTGGTTCGATTCCAGTTGTATCACAATCCATCATAAATCCAATTGTTCCTGTTGGAGCAAGAAGAGTAACTTGAGCATTTCTAAGGCCAGTTATTTTTGCACCTTTAATTGCTTTATCATAACTTTGTATCGCTTTTTCTGCAAGAGATTCTAAATTAAATTTTTTCAAAACTGTTTTATCAATAAAATCAACTGCACTTTTATGCTTAGATAAAACATCTAAAACAGATTCTTTATTTTCTTTGAATTTTTCAAAAGGACCCATTTTTTTTGCCATTTCAGCAGATTGCTCGTATGCAATTCCAGTCATTGCAGCAGTTATTACTGCAGCAACAGTTCGTCCTTCATGAGAATCATATTCTAATCCCATTGACATTAGTAATGCACCTAAATCTGCATAACCTAAACC
>CAZKZU010000069.1:0-6354 GCA_964557345.1 uncultured Methanosarcinales archaeon | reverse complement strand
TTTTTAATTTAAATATAGAACTATTTGTCCCAATATTATATGACTCAATTCCAACTGTATCAGTCTGTAATTTCAACTCAGAAACTTTCTTAACAGAATTAGCTCCAATTCCAGGAAATCCACCAAGAGTATTAATTGCAACTAATGCTATAACTATAACTACTGCTAATATGATAAGATACTCTGTTGCTGTTTGCGATTTTTTCATAATATATTTCTTTCTAACGAAATTTAAATTTTTATTGTACTAAACTTAATCCATTTCCAGAGTTATAAAGCTGAGTAATTTCAGAGTCATTTAATGTACGATTCCAAATAGCAGCTTCATCAATCATTCCATCCCAATACCGAGATGATCCATATCCTTGACCTAAAGAAACATCTGGAAAATCATTATGGAAAGTATTATCAACTAAAACATAATAACAACTAATTGCGCTCGCTAAAACTAGCACACCATTATGATACTCTCTGGAAATATCACTTGAAACACTATATTTCAAAAGAACATGAGTCCATTGATCCTTTGGAACAGTTAAATTGCCTTGATAAGTAGGTGCACAAAAACCATGAGACCAAAGATTGTAAACTGAGTTAGAAAAAACATAATCACCTCTAATTCTATGATCGCCTGATGGAGTATTACTATAAGGATTAGGCCAGTTATCTCCTGCAGTACGAACAATTGCAGGCTTAATCCAAAAACTAATAGTGGCATCATTCATAGTACCTAAATTACCAATAGAAATTTTTTGAGAATTAGATGCTGTAAAATTTGCAGCATTTCCAACAGCTCCTGTAGAAAACGTGTGCGACCCTGAACCAGCCCAAACTCCATTATGACCACCGGTTGAATTATCATTAATGTTTGCATCAAGTGGCCAATAACCAACTAAGCTATTCCTAAGTGAAGTTACATTTCCAGGTGCCGTGTAATTACATAGCCCAGAAACATTTCCGTTATTTACCCAATATCCATTCGAGCAATTAATATAATTAGTACCTGAACAATTAGTTTGCAAAGCAGTACATTCAAAAACTTGAACTACAATAGGACTAGAACTTTGAGTATTTCCAGCAGTTCTTGTCGCACCAACTGGATCAATATAAGATATTCCAACAACAGGAGTTTGTTTAGTTGTAATTGTATAAGAGGAACTATTAACAACACTACAATTAATTATCATACTCTGACCAACATTTAAAACAACAGGAAGTGCGGGAATTGTATTAGAGGAATTACAAGTTAAATTTGATTGTTGATTAACTCTAAACTCCGTTACTGTAATAGTATCAAAATAATTATTTTTGATTTTAAATAAAGAACTTGCAGAACCAATACTATAAGATTCAATTCCAATTGTATCTGAAGAAAGCTTAAAATCAGAAACTTTTTTATTATTATTCGCACCAATTCCAGGAAATCCACCAAGAGTATTTATTGCAACTAATGCTATAACTATAACTATTGCTAATAGGATAATATATTCAGTTGAAGTTTGCGATTTTCGGATTGTCATATCCAGAATATAAATCTGCATATTAGTTTATAAATATTGTGACAGCAAACAACTATTTAAAAACCCAAATACCATTTTCCTGAACTAATTTATTATTAACACCATCGTCAACGTAAATTCGTCCACCATTATTACCTGCATTAACATTAATGCTATTAGTATTATCAGTTAAAAAATTACCACTAGAACGTAAATCAGAAACTAAATCCCAATGTAAATCAGATTGATTAAAACCACCACCATCATCTAAATTACTAGATAAACAATATCCTAAAGCTAAATGAATAGTTCCACCAATTTTTTCATCGAAAATCAAATTTGTAGTCGGACGAGTAATGCCATAATTACAGCCTATTCCAAATTCACCAACACCTTTTGCACCCTTCATAGTAAGCATAGATTGTAAAAAATCATTATTTTGCTCCGCAAAAGCAGAAACAACTTTTCCATCTTCTAATACCATTTCAATATTTTTTAATATCACTCCATCACGTTCAGACGGAACTTGAAATCTAATTTTTCCATTAACAGAATCCTCCTCAGGAGCAAAATACACTTCTCCACTAGGCATATTATGAGTTGCAGAACACACATGACCTTTTCTTGAAGCAAGACTAAATTTCAAATTATTACCAAAACTAT
The DNA here is from genome assembly GCA_964557345.1 of uncultured Methanosarcinales archaeon. Taxonomy (GTDB): domain Archaea; phylum Nanobdellota; class Nanobdellia; order Woesearchaeales; family DATGWN01; genus CAZKZU01. The sequence goes on along the minus strand of CAZKZU010000069.1, from coordinate 4,192 downwards.
CCTCAATTGTTACACTTTTTGCATTGTCAAAAACAGATTTAACTTTAACCATTTCAGATGTAAGTTTATCCCAATCAATTAACGTTGCCCCATATACAAAATCAGAAAAGTCAGCATAACTCATACCAGCTACTTTTGCATTTACTTCACTAGGATATCCAGTAATATTCCATTTAACAATAGTTTCCCCTTGCGCATTTTCTCTATAAAGAACTCGTTTAAATGGCGCCATTAATTTTGTTTGATATTCAGCGAGTTTATCTGTACTTATGCCTTTAAGTGGCTCATCGTAACCAGTAGCATCAACCCAAATTCTAGCAGTGCATTTTGAAGCAAGATCATTTCTTCTTTCAAGCTCATCTCTCCATTCTTTTGGATCATTTCTTTCTATTAATTTTCTTGCAAACATATTATCATAAGTACAATAATCACGTAAAACTTTTGCACCTTTTTTTTCAGCTTGAGAAGTAAGCTCATCTACAAATTCATGAAAATAATACTCAGAATGAATTAACAAAGTATCCTTAGAATTTAAATTAACAGAATAACTAAGTAATAATTCAGCCAATTGCTTTGCTCTAGGATCTAAAGTCATAATAATTCAATAAAGAAGAATAAAAATGGCTTATTAAAGGTTACTGATTGTTACTACTTTTAAAATAAGATTCAGAATAATTCAATAACCATCGAACATTACTAAAACTTCAACTCTTCTGTTGCAAGAGTATACGTAGGAGTAGTCAAAGCATAACGTTTAATTTTCACATTATCAATATATCTTGCGTAATTAAATTCTCGTGCACAAAATGATACTTTGTTAGTTGCAAATGTTCCATTAAATACTTGAGAAAGAACACGAACATTATCAATATCCCAATAAAGCGAGGAGTTAGTATCAATCATTCTTACATTATGCCAAACGTTTATAGAAATAAAATTACCAGTAGTTGTTTGAACTAAACTTGTAACATTGGTAGGATTTGGATTATAAACATTAATTGCATATGACCCCATTGTATTTGACGCCCAACCATCATAATAATAAAATTCAGCCCCATTTCTAAGACCACCTGTTGCAGAAGAAACACCTGTACCATCAGACCGAGTTGCAACTTGAAGCATATCCCAAGCATGAGGGTAAGTCCAATCGAAATTAACTTCTATTGGAGGAATAAATTGATTTACAGTACTTGCATGAGTTCTATGACTTCCATCAGTATATAACCTTAATACATTATTTCCACTAACATTTTGTGTATAAACATCAGAAGACCCATCTGTCCATTTTGCCCACTTTGAAAAATTAAGGGATGCATTTGTTTCAAAATTATCATAAAATAAATAAATTTGATCTCTATAAGCAGGAGGATTTGTTACCGAGGAATTTCCATAATAAATAAAATATTTTGTTAATTCAGCTGAACCTACATTTGCCGCAGCAGAAAGTTTAAACGAAATATTTGTAACAGCATTATTAAAAGGAGTTTCATTTATTCTATCTAATTCAGTAAAAATTCCTCCATTAGAGTATACAATTCTTAAATCATTTCCAGATGATTGTAATTTTCCACCTGAAACTAATGATGCAGTATCTACAGTAATAGTAGCAGTATAATCTGAAGTCAAATTCACAGAAGTAGTTATATTTATTTGCTTTCTATATGCATAACTTTGATTCCACCAAGCACTTACTTGACTTTCACCTTGACCACTTCCACTACCTGAAATTGTCAAATTATAACTAGGTGCATTTCCAGCAGATCGTGTAGCTCCTAAATTATCAGTATAAGAAATCCCAATGACAGGAGTTTGTTTAGTTGTAATTGTATAAGACGAACTATTTACAATAGAACAATTAATAATCATACTCTGTCCAACATTTAAAACAATAGGAAGAGAAGGAACCGTATTAGAGGAATTACAAGTTAAATTACTTTGCTGATTTACACGGAATTCAGTAACAGTAATAGTATCAAAATAATTATTTTTTATTTTAAACAAAGAACTATTTGCTCCAATGCTATATGACTCTATTCCAATTGTATCAGTCTGCAATTTCAACTCAGAAATTTTTTTAACAGAATTAGCCCCAATGCTTGGAAATCCTCCAAGAGTATTAATTGCAACTAATGCTATAACTATAACTACTGCTAATATGATAAGATACTCTGTTGAGGTTTGTGCTTTTCTCATGTTACTTATTAGATTATATCGAGATCAGGATTTTTAAATATTTGTATTTGCGAAAAAATAACTAAAACAAAACACTAAATTAAACTAAAGCCATTACTATTATTATAAATTTGTAGAATTTCTGTTTGAGATAAAGATCTATTCCAAATAGCAACTTCATCAATTGTCCCTCTAAATCTAGAAGGCCAACAACAATCACCAGTATGTGCACCAATTGTCAAAGGAATACTATAATGATTATAAAAAATAGTGTTTGTATAATTAATAAATCCAACATTTACACCATCACGATAAAGAACAAATGTTTTGCTAGGCAAATCATGCGTTACAGCCCAGTTATGCCAAGTAGGATCATTAAGATATGTTGCATTAGAAGAAACACAAACACGACCATTGGAATTAATATAACCTAAACAAATTATGACAGGACCGTAATTTCCACCTGCACCAAACATCATGTAAGCATCATTTCCCCAAGTACCACTAGTTCCTTTTCCAATAAACATATTATGTGAAGTAGTTAAAGTTCCAAACTGTGCCCATACAGAAAAAGTAAATGAATTAGCACTAGTTCCAGGGCCATCAATTGCATTTCCTGCTGCAACTGATGAAGATAAATAACTATTAGATCCGCCGTCAAAACTATAAGCTCCGCCTAACTTTCCAGAAGCTGTAACTGTAGCAGTTCCTGCATTAGTACCATTATTTCCATTACCACTATAATCAGTTATATTTCCATTAAGAGGATAGTAAGCAACTAAGCCTTGCCTTAATTGAGTTACATTTCCAACAGGAGCATAACCACATAGTCCAGCTATATTTCCAACGTTAACCCAACTTCCACTTGTGCAAAGTAAAGAATTAAGACCACTGCAACCATATTGATTATTTAAACAAGTAGGTGCTTGAGGACCAGATAAAGATAAACTTAAACCATTTCCACCATTATATAATTGTAAAACTTCTGTTGCATTTAAAGAACGATTATATAATGCAACTTCATCAATTGAGCCATGAGCATATTGTGTTGTTCCAGCATAAAAAGAACCTATTTCTATAGGAGAATTTTGCAAAGACAAAGCAATTGAAGTACTTCCTGTTTGAACTCCGTTTGTATAAACAAGAACAGTATTCCCTGATTTAGTAATAACTATATGATTAAATATTCCTTCAGTAAATAAATTTCCTAAAGAAACACTAGGATTTGAACCATGAGTATTTAACATCAAACTATTATTATCATTTCCTCGCCCAACGCCAAATCTATACAAATTAGTTGTACCAGTTCCAAAACCTACAAAATTATCGTTAGCGTTTTGGCCATTCATTGTAGTTGCCCAAAAAGAAATAGTAAAATTATTATTCCCAGTAATCCCAACATTTGAAGTACTCATAATATAATCATTTCCACCATCAAAACTATACGCGCCACCTACCTTTCCAGATGAAGTATAATAAGAACCATTATTTATTCCGTTATTTCCATTAACGCTTTCGTCAGAAGTATTTCCATCAAGAGGATAATATACAACTAATCCATTTCTAAGCGCTAAAACTGTCGAATTAGGAGTATAAGTTTGGGCTCCACTTTGACTACCTCCAACAGAATTTGTTGAATTGTAAGATTGCACATTTCCCGCAGTCCTTGTAGCTCCTAAATTATCAGTATAAGAAATACCAACAACAGGAGTTTGTCTATCCGTAATAATATATGAAGAACTATTTACAACAGTACAATTAATTATTTTACTTTCTCCAATATTAAGAACAATTGGAAGTGCAGGAATTGTATTAGATGAATTACAAGTTAAATTTGATTGCTGATTAACCCTAAATTCAGTAACTGTTACAGTATCAAAATAATTGTTTTTTAATTTAAATAAAGAGCTATTTGTTCCAATACTATATGACTCAATTCCAACAGTATCAGTTTGAAGTTTTAATTCAGAAATTTTTTTAACATTATTCGCACCTATTCCTGGAAATCCACCAAGAGTAT
>CAZKZU010000068.1:0-6400 GCA_964557345.1 uncultured Methanosarcinales archaeon | reverse complement strand
AGACAAAATAAACTTTAAATTTAATAACTAATTTTTGTTAATTTTATTTTTAATTATCAAAGAAAATTAATTTTAGAACATAATAAACAAAAACCAAAATGATAAACTTCGCATGCAAAAGATTTGACCTAGAGGAAATTGTTAAATGTAGTTTAGGATTAACAAAAGCAGACTACAGCATTATTATGTATCTAATTAAAAATGATATTGACCAAAAAACAACACAAGAGATATCAGAAAAACTAGAACTTGATTTATCTACAGTTCAAAGGTCAATAAAAAAACTTTTCACAAAAAAACTTGTAAAAAGATTACAAAAAAATCTAGAAAAAGGGGGATACATATTCCTTTACCAAATACAAAATAAGCAAGAAATAAGAAATCAAATTAAACAAATTATTCAAAATTGGTCAAATAATGTTGAGAAAGAAATAGACAATTGGTAAAAACAGCATCATAAACTAAATCAAAAATTATCTATAAAAGCTATAAAAAGCAGCTTTAAAAAACTTAATTTCTCTCGTGATTAAACCATTCTCTAAATAAATGAACAAAAGCAGCTTCCATTTCTGCAGAAATTGCTTTTTTATGAGTTTGATCTTCACGTAATCCAGAAATAACCTCGTGAACAAGAGCCACAAATTCTGGCCTATTAACATATTCAAAATCAGCATGAGTTGAAGAACTTAAAATCTGCTGTGCAGCTAAATCTTCTATTCTTTTTCCAACTTCTTGATAAACATATCCCATCCAATCTAAAGTTATTCCGCTTTCAACATTATTTCCAAAAATCGCTTTCATCCTCTTTTCCATATGATAAAGATATCTTTTCTCTTTAGAAGTCAAAACCTTTACAATATGTTCAGCACGAACCAAACTTGAAAAAAGCACACCAAAAGTATTAAGATTTTGTATTTGAGAAATAGCTTCTTGTTCTATTTGCAATTCTGATTTGAATTTAGCCACTAATTCGCTAAAATCTTTTTCGTTTGAACAAGAATTTAATTTTTCAATTAATTTGGCCTCAAAAACTAAAACGGAAAAAATATGTTTCAATAACTCATAAACATGAACATATTTTGTTTGTGCATAAGCAACAGTATCATCAAGTTTTTTAACACGACTTAATCTTTTCTCATGCCCAAGTTTATCAAAGTCAGAAATTATTTCTTTTGCATCTTTTTCATCAACATTAACATCCACAAGCTCAGTATCTAAAAAAGAAGATAATTGTTTCAACAATTCTGGTCGATTTGAATTATTAAAAGATAAATTATTGACAAATTTAATCTTATTAGGAAAATTTACTTCATAATCCCACCATTTTGTATGAATGTTCAAATCATGCTTTACTATATCTTTAGCTAATGCTTCTGGTGAACTAAATAAACCATTAAGTAATCTCATAAACTAAACTTTGACTTCATAATTAATAAAGCTTTAGAAAAATGCCTTGAAATCAGACATAATTATTCCAAAACCATTAAAAACCCCCTCATTTCTTATCAAATTATGATCATGCAAGTATTAAATTCAAAAGAGAGAAAAGTATTCTATGAAAAACTAAATACTTATTTTGGATTAGATAAAGATTTTGAACTAGAAGGAGTCTTATTAGTAACAGATAAAAATAAATATTACCTTGCTGATAATAAATTCAAAGAAGTAATTAATCAAGTTTATGCGAAAATAGTTGGACTTTATATTGCTGAAATCAACGAATACGGAGAGATTAGATTAAGTATTGAAGGCAGTCAAATTTTAGGACCGCATGCAACAGCACATTTACTAGAACTTTCAACCATTGAAGCAAGGCAACTAATGGAAGGAGTTGATTTAGATGCATCAACAAAGGGCCTGAACAATCAATATTATATTCTTTATAATGTAAACGAAAACACCAAAAATAAAACAAAAGATTTTCTTGGCTGTGGAAAAGTAAAAGAAGGCAAACTATTGAACTTTACACCAAAAGGAAGAAGATTACATTAAAAGTAAATTATTTTCTGAATAAATTAGACATTCTACAGAGCCAGATAAAACAAAATAATTAACAAGTAATAACGTGTTCTCCATTTGTAGTACACACTATTTTATTAGAAATAACATCGTATGAATTTATAGTCGGATTATCAACTTTTGCACTACAACAAATACTTCTTCCAGCAGATTTATGTAATTGATCAAAATTTGAAACTGCAATAGCCGCACTATTATTTAAAGCCTGACTATCAAATTGTATTGATTTTAATTTTTGAGCATAACTTTGATTTATTTGCAAAACTTCTGCAGCGTATTCTTTTTCTTTATATGCTAAACTTGAATTCAATCCTGTAATAGTATTATCTTTCTGCAACATTAAATCTCTAAGTTTACCATTTTCATCTTTCAAATCAGCAATTAAACCTTTTTGAGTTGAAATATTTGTCAATAAAAGATCTTGTTTTTGTTTTTGAGCATCAATATTACTAACAATTTCAGCGGGAGTCATACCGTATTCCTTGAATTTATTACTTAAAATTTGATTACTAATAAAAGGTTTTAACATCAATAAAAGTATTACCGCCAAAATAATTACTATAACTAAAAGACCACTTATATGATGATGATGTGGCTGAAAAATAAACTTGCTTTTTTTAGAATCGTCATCCATAAAACATTAATCTGGCTAGTAGTTTTTAAAGCTTTCGTCAAATAATGATAATACATAATAAGAAATAATGCGCATATGCCATACAAAGAATCAATAAAGCATAAAGTTAATCAAAACTGCCATAATAAATGCAAGAATTAAAATTTGATCAAGTGTAGTTATTGCAATTAAGTAAGAATTCTTTCGTATAGCCTTCTCTTCTTGTCTAGTAATAGTGTTTTCAGTCAATAAAAATCGAACAACAACTTTAGGAGGTCTAGTTATAACAACTTCTTTCTCTAAAAATCGTCCATCGTAACTTAACATAAAATAAAAAGATGCATTTAGGGTTTATATTACTTACGATAGATTACTTACTAAAAGATAGTACTTAAGAGCAATATATCCCAACAAATCAGTTATACAAGCCAATATTAATAACAACAAAGAAAACTAAATCTCCTTTACATCATAAGTATTTTTCTTAATATAGTCCTCAGCTTCAGCATGAGTAAGAATAATTTCTTTTGCCCCTACATGAGTAATTACAGACTGAGAGTTAGCTGATGCAAGTTTTAATGAATGTTCAATAGGATAACCTAAAACAATAGATGACACAAATGCACTAGCAAATGCATCCCCTGCACCTGTTGCTTCAACAACTTGCACAGGCGGAACAGATACTCTATAGAATTTTTTCCCATTATATGCATAAGCTCCATTAGCACCATCAGTAATTACAACAATTGCATCTTCAGTATTAAGATTACTGTATAATTTTAATAATAATTCTTTTTCCAAAACTGAATTATGAGCTAAAAGCTGTTGAGCTTCTTCTTTATTCAAAATAAGATAGTTTGTCATCGACAAAGCTTTACCTAAAACTTTGCACCCTTTTTCTGCTTGATAACTACTAGGATTAAATGCTACTTTGATTTTATGCTTTTTAGCAAAATCTAATAGTTTCATTTGCGTCTCAAAAGATCCATTCAATAAACTACTAAAATAATATAATTTTGCATGAAGTAATTCTCCTTTTAATTTAGCAAAACTAAGATAATCATTTGCACCTTTATATGCTAAAATAGTTCTATCATGCTCAATACTATCTAAAATAATTGAAGTTCCAGTTCGATCTTCGAAATGATGTCCAATAAATGTTATTCCTTCTCTTTCTAAAAATTCCTGAATGATCGCACTATAATAATCATTTCCTAAACAACCACAATAAGCAGTTTGAAAACCAAATCTCTTAAATGTAACTGCAACATTAGTTCCTCCACCACCAATACTTAAATGAAGATCTTTAATAAGAATTTTATCACCGACAGGATATTGAATAATATGTTCATACTTCATTTTCTTCTGAAGCTTAGAAAGATGCTTTCTATCAAAAGTATCTACAAAAATATCAACAGTCGCACTACCAAACGCTATAATATCAAACATTCAAAACCCCTTTTTAATCTTTAATTGCGATTTGCTTTTATAAAGTTAATGTATGTTTATTTCTAAAATATCCCAATTGCTAAAAAAAGTATATTGCCTGACTATGAGCCGATATAAAGTATGATGACTAGGAGCAGCGACGAGCGCATAGCGAGGGAGCGTGGCGACAATTCTTGAGCGCTAGCGAAATATAAGAAGAAATGCGAATTGGCAGTATACTTTTTTACAGCGACAGTAAAATATTAATCTAAACTTAAATCATAGATAGAAAACTAATCATTTCTTAACATCATCACTAATAACTTCACAATCATCCCACATGCTCATAAATCGCAGACGTAGTTTTTTAGCCAAAACAATATCGTTTATAATTACAGTTCCAAGTGTATCAGTAGTATCAGTTGGATCTTGAACTTTAAGTAATATTTGATTTGAATCTATTATCTCAAATCTCGGTAACTTAACCTCAGAATATCTTATCTGAAATTTATCAGGACTTTTTTTATTTAGTTCGATAATACAATTAGGAGGAACTTGTCCTTTTTGATAAAGCGCTTTGAAAATAACTCCTTTATTTACAGCTGAAACAATTTCTTTTTCATAAATTAATTTCAAATCTCTACTCTCACTTGGCTTATGTAAAGATCCTAAACACTGGCAAATTTCTTCTTTTGCCCATCTAAAACAATCAATCTGGCTTTGCTTTACTTCATTATTAGCACTAAATACTTCAGCGGATTTTTTACTTAGAGTCACATACTCAGTAAGCGCATTCTTCTCCAAATCCTCAAGCTTAACTTTTTCAGCTTCAATCAACCGAATAATTTTTTCTCTAGGAGATTCAATAGAATATTTCTTAGGCCTATCAGAACTAATATCAACTAATTGTTGCTTTTCAAGCACATCCAATTCTGAATAAATTCTTCCTATTGGAACATTTGCTAACTTAGACAAATGCTTAGCATCAGAATTCTTATTCTTCAAAATACAAAGAAACAAACTACTTTGATAATTAGTAAGCCCAGCAATTCCTAAAAGTTTTGATAATGTCATGTTGTATGTACCTTCTTTTTATCTTTCTCTTATCTTTATCGTAAGTAATAAGTCCTTTGCACGATAAGAAGTAGCATCCCAAAAGTCAAAACTTTATATTTTCACACTGTGGGTTCGTTGCGAGGGGATGCTCCATCCGGGAACGCAGAACCTTCGAAATATATATCCAAAGTTTTGAAAGATGCTACTTCTTATTTCTTCGCTGACTTATTACTTACTAATTTTTATTTTTTAATCGCTTCTATTTGCAAAAAGTATTATGCCAATTCGCCAAATTCCAATTTTGGCTCGTAAAGACAAAAATGGAACATGAAACTCGTGCAGTTTCTTTGATTCTTTTTTCCGGCATTCGCCTGTTTATAGTCGCAACGCTCGTTCACTAACGTTCCTCGCTGCTCCTTAGAGTCATACGTAATATCGGCTCATAATCAGGCAGTATACTTTTTGCTTTATGTTTTTATGAAAATAGTAATCAGATACCTCCTTAAATATTTAACTCATTTTAAAGTTTATTTGAAGTGAAATGTATATAAATAAAAATTTACACAATAGTAGATATGCCAACATCACTAGATTATTTACGTGGAGAAGTCAGAGTCAAAAGCACATTAAAGACAAGCTTGGACAAAAGACAAATGAACATTGATCGGTTATTAGGATCCCTGGAAAAGCATAAAAGTTTAAAAATATAAACCCTCACAGGAATTCCATGGACATTTCCTTTCAACCTCTTAATGAAATTATTCTAAGGCTTTACGAAAATCCATCTGGACTAAAAGGGCGAGAATTAATAAAAAAAACTTGTCTAGGTATCGGCATATTGAATCCAGGTGATTCAAGAGATGTGATTGTAGACGTTTTCTGGGTAATAACTAAATCTTCAAAACAGCAAAAATGGCTTTCTAGTATTGAAATTGGAGAAGAAGTAATTCAACTAAGAAAATCCCTAGAGCTATCAACTGATGGAACAGCAGGATCAAACATCCGAAGAATTCTAAAAATATTGTGTGATTATGGAATAGTTGAAAACATAAAAGCAAAATACAGAATAATAGAATTCATGCCACTTGAAGATGTGTTTGAAAGAGTTCTTAGGGAAAGGTTTGAAAAGATTGTAGATAGGAATAAGATGTATTTACGGATGATATAAATATTAAATAATAAAAATTTAATTAATTTTCTTAATTACACGTCTATCTTGATATCGCAAGTCTACCTGCTTTTTCAAGAGTTGCTTCTAAGTTCCAAGTATTACCTGAATCATTT
>CAZKZU010000067.1:0-6417 GCA_964557345.1 uncultured Methanosarcinales archaeon | reverse complement strand
AGACTTTAGAAGACACCATACGGGTAATGAGCGGTTATTGTGATATGCTTGTAATTCGTCATTTTGAAAATGATGCTGCACAAAGGGCAGCCAAAATTTCTAAAGTTCCAATAATAAATGCAGGTAGCGGAACTGGTCAACATCCAACTCAAGCTTTGCTAGATTTATACACTATATACGAGAAATTTGATAGAAAAGATAATTTAAAAATAGCATTAGTAGGTGATCTTTGCAGAGGACGAACTGTTAATTCGTTAGTATATCTTTTATCTAAATTTAAAGGAAATGAATTTTATTTAGTTTCTCCTGAAAATTGCAAAATCAAACAAGGCATAAAAGATCATTTAGTAGAAAATGATATTTCTTTTATTGAGACTGACAATTTGGATGCAACACTAGCTAATGCAGATGTAGTTTACATGACTAGAATACAAAAAGAAAGATTTGGAGATGATCTAACTGGATATGAAAAAGCGAAAGGAAAATTCATTTTACATGAAAATATCTCTTTAATGAAGGAAAATGCAATAATTATGCATCCTCTTCCAAGAGTTGATGAAATTCATCCTGACGTTGATAATGATAAAAGAGCTCGTTATTTTGAACAAGCACAAAACGGTCTTTATGTGAGAATGGCATTATTGACTTTATTAAATAATGTTTTAAAATAGTTTGAAATATTTACCTGTGCTGCACATTACTAATTTATTTGAAAAAATCCTAAACTTTATAAAATTAAATAAAATCCAGTACGTTATGTACGATAGTCAATATGCCACAGCTTGGATTAATAGTCAAACTTCCGGCAAAGATATTTTTAGAAGAGATTTCTTAGAGCCTTACTTAAAAAATAAAGTTCAAAACATCGCTGAAAATTCTTCAGTGTTAGACGTTGGTTGTGGTTGGGGTTTATTACTAGATTTTCTTCCATCAAGCACACAATACGTAGGTATTGATCCTGTTAAAGATTTTTTAGATTATACGATGCAAAGAAATTCTGCTCGTGGAAAAATTAAATTACTTCAAAGTAAATTACCTGACATTCCAGATGCAAATTTAAAATATGATTTAGTTGTTTGTTCAATGGCCTTACATTGCACTCCCTTTCTTTCACGATCAGTGTTATCTCTTGCTTCAAATGTTAAAAGAGGCGGTCATTTAGTTTTAACTGATTTTTGTGATAATGCAGAAACTCCCTTAAGAGATTCTTTCACCAATATTTTCTCGTCAACAAGAAGTCACATTAGAGGAATGACTTTACTTCCTTCAGGTGTAACAGTTGATGCAGAAGCCCATTTTCATAAAGAATCATCTTTTGAGAAAGAATTATTTAATTACGGCTCTTTTTCTAAAGACTATTTAGGACCATTATTTGTAGGTTATGATTTGATAAAAAAGTAACTGCGTTTGTTTATTTAAGATAAATATTGCTAGAGACGTTTTTTTATTTCAATCAATCTGTGTTTTAATTCAGAGATCTTCGATGCATTCTTAACATCATTTTTTAACAATTTTAAAGACAGTTCTATTTTCAGAATTAATTGTTTGTATGTTTCAGAGTTATCTCTAGGTTCATTTTCAGCATTATTTTTTTGACCTTTATTTTTAATGCTAACAGTATTTTTCATATCTACGTATTCTTTATATTCCCAATCTTTCATTTCTCTTAATTTCGGTTCATTTTTAGGAATTTCGACTTCGACATTTTCAATGTTTAGATCTATATTTTGATTATAATTATCTGCACCTTCAGTAAACTCCGTTTCATAATCACAATTCAATTGAGCAAGTGCTCTTTGCTCAAGTTCTTCAAGCCTTTTTCGTATTTTAGAAGTGTCTATATTATCAAGTATACTTTCAATTTTGGCTCCCTTCAAATTATCTTTTAATTGCACATATTTTTCTAATATAGTTATATTTTTATTAACATTTATTTCAATCTTATTCTTTCCGTATTTAGAAAAAAGTTTTAACAATTTCCTCTCGTTACATTTAGAAAAATCGATCGGTTCCATTAGAATAATTTGAATTTTTTCTTCATACCATTTTCTTCCATTGGCGGAATTCCATTTAATGGTTGAGGGTTAAAAGGTTCAGTTGAAAAATCTTGCATTTCTTCAGTGTTATTTTCTACTTCTGGAGGCATGGGTCCTCCTTGTAGAGGTGGTAAATTATTATTATTATTACTATCAACGGGTTCATTTTCTTGAGGTTGCATTTGATAATATTGCTGTTGAGTATGTCCGTGTGTTTGTTTTATACCAACAATTTCTTTTTGTAACTCATTTAACCTATCAATAATATTAACCATTCCTGTTGCAATAGTTTCATTTTGTTCTTTTATTTCCTTAATTGCAAGAGTTAATGGTTTAAGTTGATTTTTAACATAATCTTCTTCTTTTTGTTCAAGTGAAGTATCTTCGCTAATTTTCTTTAAAATATCAGCAAGAGCCTTGATTGATACATTTGTAGATAAAAGAACTTCATGAAATTCATGCGCAGTTTCTTTTCTAACTAAAGGATTTTTTAGAATTTCATTTACTTGAGCTTCAAGCTTATCAAATCTCTTTTCAGGCAGAAGTTCATAGTCTCCCCCTTCGTTACTCTCCTCTCTTTTTGTCATGATTTAATTAATGAAAATTAGTTATTGACAACTAGTCTCTTTTTTCTCTTAAGTACCTATTTACCTTTAATGCTTATAAATATTACTTTTTTAGTATATTCTTATAACTCAGTAGTAATCTATTTTTGATGTTAATTACATATCATCCATTCCTGGAGGCATTCTAACTCTTGGACCGCCAGCTCTTTGTTGTGGCATTTCAGTTTGAGCAATTATAACATCGTCAATTCTAAGTATCATATTGGCTACTTCTGATGCAGATCTAATTGCTTGTAATTTAACATCCACTGGTTCAATAATTCCCTCTTTCCATGCATCAATCGCCTTACCTGTAAATACATCAATTCCAGTTGTACTAAATCCTTTTTCATGTTGAGCAGAAAGTTCTGTTATCACATCAATTGGATCAAGACCTGCATTTTCAGCAAGTGTTTTTGGAATAGATTCTAAACTTTTAGCAAAAGCTTTTACTGCAAGTTGTTCTCTTCCAACTAAAGTTTTAGAATATTGCATAATTTGTCTAGACAATTCAATTTCAATTGCTCCAGCTCCTGCAACTGCCTTTTTACTTTTTAAAATTGCAAAAAGATCTCCAATTGCATCTTCAATAGCTCTTCTTACTTCTTCAGCAACATGATCAGTTCCGCCACTTACTAAAATAGCAGAAACATTATCATTTTTACATCCAGTAATATAAGTAACTTCTTCTCCTAAATTTTGTTCTTCAACTAATTTAGCTGTTCCCAATTTTGTTGAATCTAACTCTTTAATATCGAATATAATTTTAGCACCACTTGCTTTTGCTAATTTTTCCATATCAGATTGTTTAACTCTTCGAATTGCCATAATTCCTTCTTTTGCAAGGAAATATTGTGCAAGGTCATCAATTCCTTTTTGACAAAGAACTACATTAGCTCCAGACTTAATTATTTGAACTGCAATTGCTTTGATAATTCTTTCTTCTTGATCTAAGAACTCTTGTATTTGAGTTGGATTATTAATTGAAATTTTTGCTGATGTTTCAGTATCTCTTACTTCTAATGGACAATTTAATAATGCAATTTTTGCATTCTCAATTCTACTTGGCATATCGGAATGAACTTTTCCTTTATCAAGAATAATTCCCGTAATAAGCTCGCATTTTTCTACGCCGCCAATTTTCTTTTGAACTTGAATATCTTTCGGTCCAGCATTAGGATTTTTAGCAACTTTTAAAACCGCATCAACTACAATATCTGACAGTACGTGCTTAACAACTTCCGCGCCTTTTCCTGTCATCGCAGTTTGTACAATCTTTTTTAGATTTTCTCTGTCTGTTGATTTAACTTCTTTTGATTCTTTATCTAAAATCTCAACTGCTTTTTCTGCAGCAAGTCTATAACCTTTATTGATAACAGCAGGATGTATTCCTCGATCAAGCAATTCTTCAGCATTCCCAAGTAATTCCCCAGCTAAAATAACAGCAGTAGTAGTTCCATCCCCGACTTCATCTTCTTGAGTTTGAGCAATCTCAACAATCATTTTAGCAATTGGATGATCTAATTCCATTTCTTCTAAAATAGTTACTCCATCATTAGTAATAATAATTTCATTTCTAGAATTAACAAGCAACTTATCCATTCCCTTAGGACCAAGAGTTGTTCTAATTGTTTCTGCAACTAACTTAGCAGCAGCAATATTTTTCTTTTGTGGCGATTTATTGCTAGCAGGATTTGATTCAGGCATTACAAAAATAGGATTATAGTCTTTTTCCATGGTTATTTATAGTTATTAGTTATGTGTAATTTAATTTTTAGCTTAGCTCCTTAATCTGCTAGCCTATTGTTTCAAACTACGTTAATTACTTCCCCCTTACCTAATTTAATATCGTGGTTCTTTTTAAATTTTAGGTTATGCTAAGATAGTGGTGATTATTTACTTTTTTTGTTATTTTAGTGCCTACGTATTAGAGAGTTTTCTTAATATTTGACTTGCTTTTCAATTAAATCTATCCTAATATATATTTTCAACAAAAGTTTACTTTAAAAGGGATTAGTAATTGCTTTCTTTAAAGGGTGGGCTTATCGCCTCAGAAGTTCTGAGTGCCGATTTATTAGTAAATTAGTATGTAAATTATCTTAATTAACATACATAATGCTAATTGTCGTCGTTGAAATTAAAAAAAGTAGTATTTTAATAAAATCATTTTAGTAAACTATAGTTTAAACAATAAAAAACTATATAAAGGCAACAGTGTCTGGAACACAACAGGTTGTATCATTAACAATTATTGAGCGCAACAAGTTGTGGTTATACTAATAAGATAAATAGAGCAAATATAGATAGTGGGGACAAAAAAATGGCAAAATCTAAAACAATATCAAAAGACAAAAAACCAGCATCTAAAATAAAATCTACTTCTGAGCAAAGTTTAGTAAGCAGACTTTTTTCAGAAAGGGCTACAGCAAAAGGTCTTGATAATTATATGGACTCTGTTGAGTGGGAACAAAGAGGTGTTTCAATAACTGATGATAAAGGTAAAGTTATTTTTGTTCAAAATGATATTGAAACCCCAAAAAATTGGAGTCAATATGCACTACAAATTGTTGCTTCAAAATATTTTTATGGAAAGAGAGAAACTTCAGAGAGAGAAACTTCTGTTAGACAAGTAATTGAAAGAGTTTCAAATTCCTTTGGAAGATGGGGTTTAAAACAAGGTTACTTTTCAAACAAATCTGAACAATCAAATTTCATAAATGAACTTAATGGTAATATCGTAGAGCAATATGGAACATTTAATTCTCCGGTTTGGTTTAACGTCGGTTTAGAAAAATATCCTGCAGGGAAAGGGGATAGATTTAGATGGGATGCATTAACTAGAAAAACAGTTCAACTTGCTATAAATGAAGATCGAAATTATCCTCAAGCATCAGCATGTTTTATTCAATTCATAGACGATCATATGAATAATATAATGGAGATTGCAAAAGTAGAAGCTAACCTATTCAAATGGGGTTCTGGCTCTGGTTCAGATTTATCAACAATAAGAAGTTCTCGAGAAGAATTATCAGGCGGAGGAAAACCTTCAGGTCCTTTAAGTTTCTTAAAAATATGGGACGCGGGTGCAGGAGTAATCAAATCTGGTGGTAAAACAAGACGTGCTGCAAAAATGAACAGTTTAAAAGACGCACATCCCGATATCGGAGAATTTATAATTGCAAAATTAGACGAGGAAATGAGAGCATGGAGTTTAATTGATCAAGGTTATTCTGGAAGTTTTGGTGGAAGTGCATACGGAAGTGTTGGCTTTCAAAATGAAAATTTAAGTGTAAGAGTTTCAAATGAATTCATGCAAGCTGCATTAGAGAATAAGCCGTGGACAACAAGATGGGTTACAGATCCTACTAAAACAGGTCCGACATATAATGCAAGTGATTTATTAGATCTTGTTTCAATCGCAACATATTTATGTGGCGATCCTGGTCTTCAATTTGATACAACAATTAATGATTGGCACACTTGTTTGAAATCAGGAAGAATTAATGCTTCAAATCCGTGTTCTGAATATATGTTCGTAGATGATTCCGCCTGTAATTTGGCATCTTTGAGATTAACCAAATATTACAATGGAAAAGATTTTAATATTACTGAATTTGAGCATTCAGTAAAAACATTCCTTTTAGCACAAGATATTGTTGTTGATTCCGCAAGTTATCCAACAGCAAAAATTGCTGAAAACTCTCATATGTTTAGACCTCTTGGTTTAGGTTATGCAGATTTAGGTGCATTACTAATGTCAATGGGATTAGAATATG
>CAZKZU010000066.1:1833-6569 GCA_964557345.1 uncultured Methanosarcinales archaeon | reverse complement strand
TATTTTGCAATTTCAGTTTCTTTTAGTTTTTGAGAAATATCTTTTTGAAGTGGGTTTGCTGATTTATTATCCATATTCTCTAATATATCTGACAAGGTGTTCTTTTTTATTTTTACGTTCTGATCAATTGGTTCTGCAGATTTTGCCGTATCGAGTAATATCTGATCTCCGCATAATTCTTTTAGTGCGCTATTATGGTTTTGTGTTTCAGATTCAGTTAAGTAATAGCTAATTATTGGATATAGCTCTACATTCTGATTCCGAGGAAATTTCATATATTTCCATTCAATCCCTTTACCTTCCAATAATCGTTCACAAATATATGCAAGTGGTCTTGCTCCTGTCTCTGATACAACTACTTTATTTCTACCACTTTCGAGAATTGCCTTAGATATTTCTTTTGCATAATCTATTATTTGTACCTCTGAAAGAAATTTGGTATGTCCATAAATAGGATGAGTAAAATTTTCTAAATTATTTACTTCTCCGTATAGCCCTTCAATGGTATTCATATTATTTTCCTTTTTTAATTTAATTTTTAGTTATCTCTTCTAATCTTCTATTTTTTAGCAATATCGATAAATTTTTTAATTTTATTTTCATCCTTTCTGTCTTTTTTAAGATAAATTTCAGAATACGTACTAACTCCGGTTGAAACATCAACTCCCGCTGGATTTGTAATTTTTATTGCTTCAGCTAAATTTTTAGGATTAAGTCCTCCTGCTATAAAAACCGGCTTGTCAGAAATTTTAATTAAATATTGACACAAATTCCAATCGTTAGTTACTCCAGTTCCTCCAGTATACCCTCCGTATCGAGTATCAAGTAATATATAATCGCAATATTTTTGATACTCTTTCAATATGTTTAGGATTTCATTTTTGGAATTTTTCTCGACAACAATAGTTTTAATTATTTTCTTCCTAGTTTTGGATCTAAGTTCTTTTAATTTTTTAACTCCGATATCTTCTGAAACTTGTATTCCTGAAGAATTTACATAATTCGATAATGCAAGTATGTCGTCAACTTCCATTAGATGTGTTACAATAAAACTATCGACATTAACTGGAAACTTTTTTATAATTTCTCTAACTGTTTGTGCATGTGGCTCGACTTCAATTGGCAAGACTTTTCCTCCCATTACAAATCCAATTGCTGTAGCTCCGCAC
This sequence comes from uncultured Methanosarcinales archaeon, assembly GCA_964557345.1. Taxonomy (GTDB): domain Archaea; phylum Nanobdellota; class Nanobdellia; order Woesearchaeales; family DATGWN01; genus CAZKZU01. The sequence goes on along the minus strand of CAZKZU010000066.1, from coordinate 5,400 downwards.
TTAATTGCATTCATTGCATCAATTTCATTACTAATTCCACATATTTTTATCATTATTTCATTTCTTTTTTTTGAAATCATTTTATTCCTCCTATTTTCATATATTCGATAAAATTTCTTCGAATTTTTCTGCGCTTTTCTTTGGTGTTAAATTTGAGGTGTCTATTTCGTATTTAACACAATTCATTTTGTTATATATATTCTGATATTGTTCAAGTCTTCGTGTAATTTTATCGGGATGTGCAATTAAATCTAGTCGATAAGGTTGATTGCTATTCTCATCAATTAATCTTGACACAATTGTTTCAACATTCGCTTTAAATTGTACATATATGTCTGGTTGCAAAAATAACGGAGTCATTAAATATCGAATTATTTTATTTTTACTACTATTGCAATCTGGCCAAAAAGAATCTACAGAATATATATATCTGTCTTGAATTACATTTTTTCCACTAGATAACATAGGAATTATTCTAGTTTTTGTTTTAATTGCAAAATCGACGTAATAAAATAATGAACTCGGATGTGAGTTAATGTATTTTCCCCATGCTGAACTTTTATCGCACCCTTTATTATATACAAAGTTTTGTGTTCTTTCCGGTTTTAAATTGTCTAGCGCCAAATTTATTGTAGAAGTTTTTCCCGTTCTATGCATTCCTTCAACAACAATAAATTTTCCTTTATTCATTATGCCTCATTTGTGGATATGTCTTTCTCAAATATGCTTCATTTGCTTTGCTATTAAATCCTTCTTCAATTTTTTGTTTTATGATGGTTAATAAATCACCTACATCTTCTAATCCTCCTTCAATTGGTTTTAGTAAATGCCCGTCAACAGAGATAATTCTGCAGAAATCATTTTTTGGTTGTGTTGATATAATATTAATGCTAGGATAACTTTCTTTGCATTTTTGAACTAATTTCTTGTATTGATCAGTACTTACATTAAAGAGTTCTTGGTTTTCTTTTCCAAATCCACTTGGAACAAAGTGTGATAATTTCCAAGACTTTGCTTTTCCTTCAAGTAATTCTCCAATTCTAAACATTGAATCATAATTTTGTTTTGTAACAACTGTATTTATTTTGAGTCCTATTTTGTATTCATATTCTATCTTTTCTATTAATCCTAATATTAATTCATAATGATTCAAAGTGGACTTTGTTGGACGCATTTTATTGTGAATCTCTGCACTATATGAATCAAGTGGAAGTCCTATAAAATCAGTAGATTTTGCAATTTCATTCAATCTTTGCTCTAATAATATTCCATTCGTCGTTAGAATTGTAGTCAAATTTAGCTTCTTAGAAAAAGCTAAAAGTTCTGGCATATCTATTCTCATTAAAGCTTCTCCTCCAGTAAATCCGATTGCTTCTAACCCTTGCTTTTTCATATACTCAATACACTGCATAGCACTTTTAGTATCCAATTCTTTATATTTTTCTCTCCAGTTTGAAAAACAAAATTGACAGTTCATATTACAATTTGCAGATACTTCGTATAGCACATATTTTATTGTCATATTAGTTGCCCTCAACTATTCTTCCAACACAAAAATTTGCTTGATTTGCATTATTGTTTTCATTTCTGTTTTTATTAATAGATTTTATTTCCTTATCTCTATTTTGAATTATGTGAGTTATTTCTGATTTTACTCTCTCATATTCATCGTTAAAACTAATGCAAGTTCCGTCGATATCTAGGTGTTTAAATTCCACCCCTCTCTGTTCTGCTTCAGATGCTCCTGCAAGATTTACGGCACCTACAGTTTTAATTCTTGTTAATTTATATCCATTATTCTTAAGGTGCTGTAGTTTAAGTGGATTATTTGTCAAAAAAATAATTTCTTTACTTGTATTTAGATAATCTAAAATAACAAATGCAAGTTTGTATCCACTATTTCCGTCTTCATGTCTTGGATCTGGATTTATCCCAATAGCTTCAAATCCGCCAAGCATAGTGGTCTTGTGAACTTGCTCACTTGTGTACTCTCCCCTGTGTCTCATTGATGCTCTTGAATACAAATCAAATGAAAATTCATCTTTTGAATAACCGCTACCCATTCCATTTTGAGTGTCAAGGTGCATTAAAATAAATCCTATTTTCCCATTTGACTTAAACAGATGTTTTCCTTCCTTTGAAATATATTGATTTTGTACCCATTGCTCAAATTCAAAACCATCTTTTGATTTAGGTGGAATTATTTCATTGAAATTCGCAGCTAGTTCTCTAATACTTTCCCATTGATAATGGCAATTACATCTTTGAGAATTAAATAAAAATGAAGGCGTACATGCGGATTCGCTTCTAAAAATTACTTTTCCATCATACACATTTCCAACAATACCTACATTAACAAATTCAATTCCAAGACTTGGAAAATAAACACAAAATCCAATGTGTCTAACTAAATGTGGCGTGTTTGTTTTTGGTGACAAAGAAAATAATGTTGCACCTTTATTACTAATAATTAATGCACCAGTTTCTTTATGGATTCCAATATTATATATAGTATCAAGAGGAAATTTTTCTTTTCCTCCATCCAGAGTTGCTCCAAAATTATTTATTATTTTTTTAAAAATTGCTGGTTCTGTAATTTGAAAAATTTTATTTTCTGATTTGTCTTTCTCAGATAAATAAATTACTTCTTTATATATTTCTTTTTGAATTTTTATTCTATTAGAAAACTTATTCATTCCTGCAATAATTTTATCTATTGCTTTATGTGTCATTTTTATCCTCCATTATTTTTATTGTCTTATTATTTTTTTGTGGTAGGCGTTATTTAACGTAATAGTTACGCTAACTACAACTATAGTAAGCAGTACTAGTATTTAAGCTTTACGTATTTTTGACGCTTAGATGCTCGTTTTTATTAGTTTGTTTTTAAATAGACTTATATTTTTCTAAAGTTGCTTATAGAATTATTTCCGCAGTTCAAACGACTTTGTTAAATGTTCTTCTGAAGTTGGAAAAGAAATAGTTGGGTTGATATTATTCATCTTAGGCTGTTGTTCTAATACAAATGAGTTACTTATTTTAGGAATTCCGCTATGATTTATTCCTAGTTTATTATGTTTAGTTTGCCATTTACTTTCTTCTTTAGAAAAGGATTGGCTTAAAGTAGGCATTTTTTGATGATCGTTAGATCTCAAATCGATAGGATAAGTGCCTAATAGATAGTATTCTGGTTTGTTTAATAGCTCAGGGTTTTTCATATCTTCAAATAATTGACTTGTAAAAGGAATTTCTTTATATGCGGGATCTATTGATCTAAAATTATGATTAGTTTGAAACTGTTTAATCCAATTATTGTGTTCAATTCTCTGAACTGGGCTTAATGTTCTAAATTGCATAATTCTATTAAAACTAGGCTTTAATATAAACTTTTTGTATTTTAAGCATAAATTCGTTGTAATTGCCACAGTAATCTTTATATTCTGTTGCTCTCTATCTGAAATTATGAAAGTTGATGAAGATGTAGATCCAGAGAAAATTGATTTTAAGTATAATTTTAAAGTATATTTAGGACTTTTGAAGAATTTTAAACTACTAGTCTTTGTTCTT
>CAZKZU010000066.1:1452-1823 GCA_964557345.1 uncultured Methanosarcinales archaeon | reverse complement strand
TATGTTTAGTATATTTGCACCTCGTTAAACAATCAATTATTTATTTAAACTTGTTATTGATAAAGGCACAATCTATGCCACTGGAAACTTAGTTAAATCTGTTTTTGTGGATTATTTAATTGTTTTAGCTTTAATTTTTATTGGAGTTATAATTTTTAGGACTACTTTGAAATATTTACATATGCATTTTATTAACCGTCTTGATGCATATTTGATGACTGAAATAAAAAGAAAATATTTTAATCATGTATTAAGACTATCTTATAATTTTCATACTACTCATAAGACAGGTAGTTTAATTTCTAAATTAACTCGATGTGGGAGTGCTGTTGAAAGACTTACTGATTCTTTTGATTTTAATTTTATTCCCT
>CAZKZU010000066.1:739-1442 GCA_964557345.1 uncultured Methanosarcinales archaeon | reverse complement strand
AATTGTCAATATAATCGTGATTACTTTCGCTTTAGCTTTTTTCAGTTTTAAACCAGTTATAATTATATTTCTAACAGTTATTTCTTTTATTTTTTACAGTATATACATTCAAAAAAGACAGTCTTCATCGAGTGTTTCAAAAAATGAATGTGAAGATTTAGAAAAAGCAAAAATTTCTGATTTTTTAACAAATATTGAATCTATAAAATATTTTGGAAAAGAGAAGTCGACTAGTGAAATATTCAAAGCTTATACTCAGAATACTTCTAATTGGTTTATTAAAAGTTGGGATTATTTTAGAGCAATGGACAGTGGTCAAGCATTAATAATTGGCCTTGGAACTTTATTCTTGATTTTTTTCACAGTTCAGGATTTTTTAGCTAATAAAATTACTATTGGAAGTTTAGTGTTTATATTCTCAACTTTTGGTGCACTTACTGGCCCATTATTTAGATTTACTTGGGGAATGAGAGAATTCTACCAATCTATGGCTGATTTTGAATCTTTATTCAAATATGGTAAAATAGAAAATGAAATAAAAGATCCTGCTAGTGGAAAGAAAGCAAAAATTCAGAAGGGAGAAATAGAAATTAAAAATATTTCTTTTAGTTATGGTAAAAGAAAAATCTTTGAAAATTTGAGTCTATCTATTCCTAAAAATAAAAAAATAGCACTTGTAGGTCCTTCAGGTTGTGGAAAAACA
>CAZKZU010000066.1:0-729 GCA_964557345.1 uncultured Methanosarcinales archaeon | reverse complement strand
TATATGATGTTCAAGTTGGAAAGATTACTATCGATGGAAAAGATGTAAAAAACTTCGAGCACGAATCTTATAGAAGTGAAATGAGTATTGTTCCTCAGGATTGTGCTTTATTTGACGATACTGTTTACAATAATATTGCCTTTTCAAATCCAACTGCATCAAGAAAAGATGTCTTTGCTGCAATCAAGTTTGCACAACTAGATAAAATTATTGAAAAATTTCCTCAAAAAGAAAATACTGTTGTTGGTGAACGTGGAGTAAAGTTATCAGGAGGCGAGCGACAAAGAGTATCAATTGCTAGAGCAGTTTTAGCAAACAAAAAAGTACTTGTATTAGATGAAGCAACATCTTCTTTAGATTCTGAAACAGAGCACGAAATTCAAAAAGATTTAGAAATATTGATGAAAGACCGAACTTCCATAATTATCGCTCATCGTTTGTCAACAATAATGAAAGCTGATACCATCGTAGTAATGGATAAAGGCAAAATAGTACAGATGGGTAATCATGAACATCTAATAAAACAAGAAGGTCTATACAAGAAACTATGGCAATTGCAAAAAGGCGGATATATTAAAGATTAGGTAATATTATTTTTTTTCCGCGTTTATTTTTACTTATGTAGTTTTTTTTCTCAAGATTGCTTCCACAATAATTCGAAATATTCCAAGAAACTTTTAGAAACATCTTTAGATTTAATGTGTATCGCAGTTATATCTTTTCCGAATA
>CAZKZU010000065.1:0-6816 GCA_964557345.1 uncultured Methanosarcinales archaeon | reverse complement strand
GCTAACGTTTATAGTAAATAAAGTAGCAATTAAGATGAAAAATAAAAAAATGTTATTTCAAGATTAAATTAACCAAAATAATATAAATGCCTATCTCTTCTTAAAAGTAATGACATCTATTGAAATTACAAATCCAGCTTATGAAAGAATTGTAAACTCTGATTTAAACCAACAAATTATTGCAAAAAAAGAAACTATCGATAAAATATTATTATACAGAGATATTTTTGCAGAAAATGGTGAAAAAGACCAATCATTGATTATACAAGAATGGCTAAGAGACGGAGGGATATTAACTCCCGAAAAAAGAGATATAGTAGAAATCATCTATGAGTTCAATAATTGGAATAGTTATGAAATATTAGACGTTGAAAAATTACTGATAAACCACCCGCACTATCTAACAAGGATCATACTTGAAAATAAAAATTCGGATTTTGAGATATACGGATTCCCGTCAGAAAGAGTAATGGCACAAGCAATTACTGCTTTTTGTATTGGAGAAAGATATGCGTTGAGAAATAGATTATACGACAGAGACAAAACTTGGAGAACAGGTAATTTCAAAAATAGAATTTCAGGAAATGAACACGGAGATTTATTTGTCGGACAAATGGAAACATCAGCGAAAACAAAAACAACAACTGAAAACACTCTTTTTGGAAAAATAACAACGACTAATTTTGAACCATATAAAGAAGCTGAAAGAAAAGGTTTTTGTGAATATCAAGACTGGAGCGGATATTTACTATCACTATTAAAATTTGCAGAAGCAATTGGAAAAAGAAATCTCCCTGAAATAATTAATTGGAAAGAAATTCTCAAAGCTAGAGGAGGAGGAACAGGAACTGCAACAACAGAAAGTATGTTCGGAAGTAATACTGCAAAATCAGACGCGGAAATATATTTAAATTTTTCAATAGTTCAAAAAAATATTATCCCTCAAACACTCCCGCTTGGAATACCATATTATCACCAAGGAACCACTCTGCCATTTATGGATGATAATAGATTATTATATTTAAGAGAAAATAAAGAAGGAGAAATAGTATTAAATAATTTAGGCGCTCTTTCAAAAAATAAAAAATATTCAATCGTTGTAGAATATACTCCAGAAGATCTCCCTCCAGCACTAGAAGCAACATACATACATTTTGCACGAGACAGAATGCTAATGCATGAAATAATGAAACAATTTAATAACGAAAAAGAAGAATAAATACACTAAATCAATTTCTAAAAGTAAAAAATAATTTCTAGAATAAAAAAAGAATATACCTAAGGCAACCAAGTCTTCTTATTAGCAATTTTCTCTGGAAGATATTTATCTATTACCATATTAAGACCATAAGCTGCAAAGGCCTGCTGTTCTACCCTCTTTTTCATCGTTACCATTTGGTTTAATGCTTTTTGCCATTCTTTATGGTGCTGGACGAAAGGATCATTTTTAATTCCATCTTTAATTCTTTTGATATCGATTTCTTTTAATTCGTGAGTTGGAAGATTATAATCAATTATATCTTGAGGAGTTACTCCTAAATAAATTGCATTAGGCACACAGAAATATTGGTTAATTTGCGCAGCATTTCCAGATCCTACTTTTAGAGTTCTATAAATGTTAAGATATCCGTAAGGGTCCCCATCAGTGAAAACGTATACTGGAATTCCCATTTCATCAGTTAATCTTCTAATAAATCTTCGAGTAGCTCTTGTAGGAACACCAGCCATTGCAATTAAAATACAATTAGCTTTTCTCCAATACTTGTGCTTATTCAAACGCTCAAATGCACCCGCAGTTTCAATTGCTAAAATAAATTTTGCTTTTGTTTCAAATTTTAAATGCTCAACTTTGGATGGAACAGAATAAGCTCCACTTCCAAATCTAGTACAATCAATTCTAATAACTTCTTTAGTTTCAGAATCTACGTCAATAACAGTTAATTCTCCAGCAACAGCTCCCCCTTTTTCTTCAGGTTTAAAACCAATTTGCTCTCTATTAATCATAAGCATTGCTTCAACATCATCCATAACTGTATCAGATTCGGGTTGTTCTCGGAATTTAGCCTCTCCCCAGTTTTTAGAAATATAATAAACCTCTCTTTTAGTTGCTTCATCATCTTGTTTTACAAGATCCTTTGCAAGATTCATCATCTTCAAAGTTTGAGCAAAAGTTTTTACAGTAGAAGCAGTTAATGCTCTAGATTTGAACTTACCAATCATTTCAAAATAACCAGTATCAGATTCATAAGAGACATTTTTCAAAGAACGAACAGGCATAAGAAGTTTTGGCGCTTCCATAGTATCAATGCACTTCAAAATATCCCAACCAATCTTATCAATTTTCTCGATGATAACTTTCTTATCACCTACTTTTATCGCGGCACTTTTCCCATTATCAATAGGTAAATTGGATTGACCTTCGATTGTTCCTTCTTTCTTTTTTGCCATTTTTTAAGTATACTATTTTAATTAAATAAATTGAAAATAACTAAAACCTTATTCCTCTTCTTTACCGATGTCATCATCTTCGCCATCTAAATTTCTTTTTCCCATTTTAGCTAAACTCTCATCAAACTCAACGTTATCCTCAGGATTAAACTCAACATCATCAAGCTCTCCTCTTTCTTGTTCAAGGATAGTCTTTAAATTTTCTTCTATCTTTCCACGTTTATAATCATCAAGCGCAAGCATTTCTTTTAATGCATCACAAACAAAAGGAATATATTTTTGAATATACTCTCTCTTCTTAAGTTCGACGCCAACTTTTTTCTTTTTACCAACATAACTAGCAAGCTTTCTTCCCACTTCCTGTAATGCAAGCTTAACTTCTTTAATTATATCAGGATAATGCGCAATTGCTTCTTTACTTTCAGAAGTAAACGGAACCCAAACAGATGCAATATGAATTGCTACAGTACAAGGGCCAACGGGAAGATTTCCTCGAGATTGTTGTATGCCGTAAGATTTCCAATCAACACCCATTACAGATTTATTAAATGCACACGCACCTTGTTGAAAAAGTAAAGGAACTCTATTTGCAAATCTCATTAATCTAATTGGTTCTTCAGCTAACTGATCTCCCCCATATGCAATTGCAACTTCTACAATAAAAGGATTACCTCTATAAACAGAAGGCGGTCGAGAAATAGACGCATAATATTCAGCATTAACTTCTTTTCGAAGTCCCCGCTCAAGCATTTCAGATCCAATTGGAGAAAGACAATCAGAAGGAGGCGCCATAATTTTGGTCTTTTTAATTCCTTCCATTATTTTTTCTGCCATATCTCTAGAAATATTTTTTGGCTTAGTATCCGGTAAAAGTGCAGCATTTTCACAAATTTCTTTTGCAACTGCAGGACTTACTCGAGAAAATTCAGACGTCAAAAATGCTTGCAAAGTTCTAGCTTCAGTTCTATCAAGCATATCAATTAAATATCCTAATTCAATTCCATATGGATGCGGTTTAATTATTTTAGTTTCAACTGGCATTTCTTCAGTTACTCTTGGGAAAATTAATTGCTCTCCTTTAGGATTTACATAAATTATAGTACAATGTGGATTAGTAATTGCAGTTTCTTTCAAATACTCATCAATTGACTTAGCGCCCTTTTGATAACTTGCCTCCATATCCATTTCAATTCTAATACCATGATCTTTTGGCCAATCAACCAATTGATATTTTTGTATATCAGGACTATTAGTTCGAGTATCAAGAGTTAATTCCATATAATGCGCTTGTTCAGTTTTTGCAGTTTTCGAAGTAATTTTAGTAGCTCTTCCAGTTGTAAGTTGTGCATACATCACACATGCAGAAATTCCTATGCCTTGCTGTCCACGACTATTATGAGCAGATATTCCGCCAAAACCAGCAACGAAATTCTCGCATTCAGGAACTGAAATATCGTATACCATTTCGTTCTTTAAATTAAGTTTCTCAATTGATTTAATTTCTTGTAATACTAAATCTGAATTCATAAAAGTTTGAGCTTTTTTTAATAATACTAATAGCTTTTGACCTTGAACTGTGAGTTGAATTTGATTTCCAGAAGAAGAACTAGCATTACAAACATTAATGAATCCTCTTTCTTTAAGATAACTTAAATTATACCTGTTTAAAATTTTAGATAAATCAGAATAATCAGAAGTTTCTGTAATTATGGAGAAAAACTGAGAGTATTTTTGATATTGCTCTTCAGTATTAGCGAGACCAAATGCGCGATAAAAACTTTGTGTACAAGTTATCCCGTTCTTTGCATCTGAAACTATGCCTTGAGGAATAGTCCTATAAGAATTACTTTTTGTCGACAAATTAGTTTTAAAAACATGTGATGATTTTATATCGTTTCCATAAACTATTGTAATATAAGAATCTGAAAACACTCCAAACCCGCCTTTCAATTGTACATTTTGATGTGCTACAACTCCTTGGAACAGCCATAAATATAATAACTCATTTGCAAGTCTTTTGCTAACTGTCGAATGCATTAACTGATTTCTTCCTTTAGTATTATGTCCATCTCCCTCGTACAAAGCATCCAAGAAATGCTGTCTAAAATCGAAGTCAGTATTAAAAATAAAATCAGGAATAAATTTATTATGCGCTCTTTTCCCGCACCAAGATTCAAGTAAAGTGGAAATAACTCCTCCAAATAATTTTAATCTTATTGAACTCTCTCTTTTTTCTACAGTATGATTGATACCATGTAAAATTGCAAAATTAGCGACTTCTTTTACATAATTAAGTTCATCTAATGCGAAAGTAAATCCAGCTTGTCTTTTATCAACATGCCCTTCTGCAACAAAAAATCCTAAAAATCTCATAAAACCATTAGTTATCGGCCAGTAAACCGGAATTTTTGTCTGCTCGCCATGATAATAAGTTTGAATATAAGCATTTTCAGAAACACTAACATTTAACTCTTTAATTAAATGCACAGGCAAGTAATTTTTCTTACAATATTGCTTAAACGAATCATCTAAAACATCAACGCCATTTATTCGATAGTATTTTCTAGACTTAGATTTATCTATTTTTTTATGAATAATTTTAGCAGAAGAAAATGCATTTTCAATTAATTCCTTATTTATCCCGTATACAAACCACTGCTGTTTTACTGCAACTGCTTTAGGAATATAATCTATAATATTAATTGAATTAATATGCTCTGGCTCAGGTAACTGACTTGGAATAAGAATGTGGCTTCCTTTTGTCAAATCTCTTGCTTCAACGTGTTTTATATCTAATTCTTGATCCAAAGAAAACACACTATGACAACCAGTAACCTGGATTTTTCTTCCTGATGCTAAAGTAATTTCATAAATCTCATTTTTTTGCTTATGCTTAATTGCTTTTGAAACAGGCATAAAAGCATACTTACCAGTCAAAGGGTTAAATGCGGGAACTTCAAAACCTTCATTAATTATTTTTACTTCCCCTTCTTTAGAAACATATTTATCAACAAATTCTCCTATAGTAGTAAGCCTTACTTTACCATCCTTTTTTACCAATAAAGTCTGATCAGAAGTCAAAGACTGTCCTAATTTGTGAAATTTAGAACCATAAAGTAATCTTGCAAAAATTTTTCCAATTTGTTCCTTAACAATTCCTGGACCATTATCTTCGATAACAACTTTAAATTTATCAGTACCCATCTCAGTAACTTCTACTATTATTTCGGGTAAAATTCTTGCTTCTTCGCAAGCATCTAAAGAATTATCAACAGCTTCTTTAATAGTAGTCATAAGAGCTTTAACTTTATTATCAAAGCCTAATAAATGCCTATTTTTAGCGAAAAACTCAGCTACACCAATATCCTTTTGTTTGGTAGCTAATTGTTCAGCTGTTTTTCTTACTTCTTCTGCCATGACTACCCTTCCAAATCAAGGATTTATATATTTATCGGGGTTGAAATGGTAATAACGTATACCTGTTCGCCCCTTTTTTCAAGAAATTAAACCTTTTTTTCATCGATATCATTCGCAACAAAAGTAGAATCTAAGACATTTGTTTCTAAGAAAATTGCCTTCATTCGTTTAAATTCAAATACAGATAAAGCAATCATCAACATCATAACAAAAGCAATTGTTATCGGAATATATACTTGAATTCCAAATAGAAATAAAACATATACAACTAAACTCATGACAGGAGTAAATTTAGCAATCTCTAATTTTTTTTGAATTAATACGTATTCTTGATCAACTACAGTTATATCAATATTTTCTTTAATCCTATTAGTCCAACTATTTCCTAAAAGTCTAACTATAAATTCAAACATTCGAGAGAAAACAAAAATCAAAATAAAATATTTCAATAAATAAGAATCATTTGCAATACTTGCAGGAATATTTGTAATAATAAAATGAGAAATCTCATTTGAAAAAAACATAAAAATAATAACAACACTAATTGTATTAGCAATAACTCCAAAAATCGAAGTTAAAAAACCATAGAATTCGTTAGCTATCAACAAAATTCTGTAATTCTTTGCATCTTTTGTTCCAATACTATGAATCACACTTAATTTCTTTATTTTTATATATCCAGCAACCAAAGTAACAAATATTTCAGTCCCTATTAAAATTGCAACGATATCAAAAGGAATTTCTAAATAAACAACAAGAATGAATCCAAAAAGCAATAGTAAAAATATTGTCTTAATGATAAGTGCAATACCCATACCCTCGCGAACTAATTCAGATTTCTTTGATAAATTAGATAAATTTGAGGAGGTAGATGATTTAGAAAAGTCAGATAAGTTAGATAGGTTATTATCAATACTAGTTGAATTTAAATCTTTTATCAAATCAGGCATA
>CAZKZU010000064.1:0-7430 GCA_964557345.1 uncultured Methanosarcinales archaeon | reverse complement strand
TTTAAATTCTTCTTCCATAGTGTTTATCTAGATGTAACTTATGTTAATTAATAAATGTATTTAATAGAGTGTATAATAAAAAAGAATAAATAAGTATACTGCCTGGCTATGAGTCTGTAAAACGTAAACCTAAATGGAGCAGCGATGAACGTAGTGAGGAGCGTTGCGACCATGCTCAGGCGAATGCCGACAAAAACCAGATTGGCAAATTGGCAGTATACTTTTTAATAATTATAATTTTGATTTCAGATGCACCCTTTAATCAAAAAATATAAAGAAAGAGTTATTCTTATCGTCTAACTGCAAAATATCCAATTACAAATGCCCCAATTAATAATCCTATTGAAATCGTAGGTAAAGTAAATATTAAAGTTCCGGCAAAAAATCCAAGTCCTACAGCTAGTAATCCAACAACTCCTCCTTTGTAATAAATTCCAATAAGAGTTCCAATAAGTAAAATAGTTGGAAGTAAAACGAAAAACACAGCTAATCCATTTGTAGGATATAAAGTATCGATAACTACTTTAACTGATTTGAAAATAATTGCACTAGGATCGAAATTAACTGCAACCCAAAGTCCATTTAGAAAACCGAATAAAATGATAAACTCCTTAAGAAAAGTTTTAGTTCTAGCAATCTTATGATGTTTATATTTTCCACTCATTATTATCTCAATAATCTCTCGATTTTTAAAGTTAATTTATTGAAAATCGAATTTCTAGCTATTTTACTCTGTAAATTTTAAGAATATTTATAAACCAAAATTCAAATTAATATATAAAAGAGGGTTTAATGAGAAAAGGGCAGGTTTCAACATTCGTATTTCTAGGTCTAGTGATATTGTTAATGTTAGGAGTCTTCTATGTTGCAACAGTTAAATATCTTGATACAAAATCAAACCCAGAAAATTCCATTCAAACTGCACCAGATTTATTTCCAATTGAAACTTATGTAAGTTATTGCATGCAAAAAGAATCTGAACCATTAATAAAAAAAATTGCATTACAAGGTGGTTCATTAAATATTTCAGATAATTCAATAGCAGATAATCAAAAAAGATTTATTTTGCATTACACTCCAAAAAATGCAAATAAATTAATTTCAGAACAAAGTGTAGCAGAAGAATTATCGCTTGCATTAAAAGAACCGTTAAAAAAATGTATTGACTTAAAGCCGTATCAAGAAATGGGGTACATAGTAACTGCTGGCGATCTATATGTAAATGTGACGATAGTTTCTGATCAGGTTATAACATATTTATATTTTCCAATCAAATTAGAAAAAGATGCAGAAATAATTAATAAAAATGAATTTAGAGAGTCAACACTTTTACCTTTAGGAAAAATGCTCTCGCTAGCAAAAGATATAACTAATTCTGAACTCCAAAAAAACAATTATGATTTAGATTCCTTTAGACTTCAAAATCCGACTTTAGCTATTACTAAAAGAAAACCTTATCCTTATGTGATTTATTCTATTGACAGCAAATCCGATAACCTCGCTAGTCCCAATAATGAAACCATTCTACAATTTAATTTCGGTATAGAAAAACATGATTCAAGTTTAAATAAATTTACTTCTTCTTCCTCTTTATTCGCAATTCCATTATCTGACAATCAAGGAAGTTGTATAGTTGAAAATAGTTGTTATTCTCATGTAACTGAAAAAAGTTGTTTAAATCAAAATGGAGAATTTAGTTTAGGCAAAGATGATTGTTTACTTGAAAACAAAGAATATGTCGACTTAGATTTAGCAACACAAATTAATAGTGACGATCTTAAAAACAATATTCCAAAATCTAATAAATGCACCCAGTGGTATAATCCCTATTCAGGAAATATCGAAACAATCAATAAATATTCAGGTGAATCTTGGTGTAGTTTCGAACAAGGTGTTGGTGGAAGATTCTATAAAATATCGTGTGTTGATGGAAATGCAATAGTTGAACAATGTGCTGATTATAAAGACGAGATTTGTACTCAAAGAACTGTTGTAATTACTCCTGCAGCTCATTCAATTAATGCAACAATTGCAGAGTGTCGACCGAATAGATTTTTAGACTGCAAAGAATGCACTACAAAAGATTGCTGTGATAATTCACAAGTTAGAGATTGTTTTTGGAGCACTCAAAATATTTGCGTTCCTTTAGCAGAACCTGGTTTAAAATTTTGGAATTACAACGATGCCTCTCAAATCTGTGCCGTAGGTTCAACAAGACTTAATTCCTCAAATACAAATATCGCATCATTAAATTGTTTTTCATCAGGAGACTGTGGAAATAAAGATAATTTCTTTGGAGATTACTTTGAAGACAAAACAGCAAATTCAAATCTAATTAAAAAAGATTTGTATAATTCAATAACGTCCCAGCAAAGAACTTCATTGTTAGATTTCTCCTCAATAAGTTTAGACTACAACTATTTATTCTCTTCTGATTCTGCAAGATTAAATAATCTTAATTCAAATATCTCAAATACTAATTTAAAAAGTAACAACAACTTAGACTTCATAGAAGTATTAGGAAAATATTTACAGAAAATCGAGCAACTTTTATTTTATAACGTAGATGATTATCTTAATCCGGATTTTCAAATTTCTTCAAGTGATAATGCAATAGTTGACTGTAAACCTTGGTCTCCCAAAGCAACATCAAGTTGTAATCTTTGTAATAAGAAAATCACTCAATTAGGAACAGAAGATTATTCTGAATGTACCGAATACAAATGTAGAAGTCTTGGTAGCGATTGTTTGTTTGAAGTAAAAGATGGAATACCTAATTGTTATGTTAATGAAATAAGTACTTCTAAACCCTCAATAATTAATTTTACATCGAATTATCCTATTACAAAAGAAACAACTGACTTAGGAGAAGGTTTTGTTATTGATAATAAAGTCAAATTATTTAGTCAAGTTAATGTTAAATTTAATACTGATAAAGAAACCTTATGTAAAGCCAGTTATTTACCAGAAAAAAATTATTTTGATATTAATTCTCAAGATTTAAGTGCACACGAATACACAAGCAATCAATCCTTTGTATTCGGATTAAATAGTGATTTGTCTATATTACTAACCGCAAAATCATATTTTAACGCTAATAATTACAACGATCTTATGTCAAAATTAATTGAACTAAGATTTAAAATCGAAAGTCTGAAGAAAAAGTATCCTCAAAACGATAAATATTCTGAAGAATTATATCCGTTAATTACGCCTCTTACAGATTATTATCTTGACATAACAGTTCAATCCAAACTTCAAAAAATATTAACTGACCTTGACAACGGAACCTATTATGTATTTTACAAATGTATTGATAAAAGTGGTTCGCCAAGTAACGATTACTACTTAAAATTCAATTTAGATTCTCCTTGTGAAGATAAAACTTCTCCTGTAATATTAGGATCAGATTACGATGGAAATACTCTAACCATTTACACTGACGAAATATCGGCATGCAAATATGATTTTGAAAACAAAGATTTCAACTCAATGTCAAATACTTTTGATTGTGAAACTAATCCTTATAGATTAAATAGTCTTTATAGTGGCTCTTATCTTTGTACTGCAAAAGCAAATATATTACAAAACTCAAATACAAATAACACAGAAATATATGTCAAATGTAAAGATCATCCAGAATTAGATGAAATCAACACTGCTATAAACCTAAATTTCACTTTGGACAATCAAGTTGATTATTCAATTGGAACAGAAGTTTTACCTCAAGTAACTCTTATCTCAGAAAATGCAGAAATTACAAACACTTCTGTCCTCTATACTATTAACAACACAAATTCATCACAAGACATAATTGTTAACTATCCTGAAGTAAAAAAATACATTGAAGTAAATTTCAATAAACCTTTAGTATGTCAAGATTTAAATTCAACTTTCGCGATTCAAAACAATATCAAATGTGGAAATTCAAAATGTGTTGTCTCATCTAGCGAATTCTCAGGAGAAATGAATTGTAAAAGAAAAACATATCAGTGTGACTCTCTAATACAAAATGCTAATGAAAATAGTGCTATTATTAATATTACAAAACCTATTTCTCTAACGATTGAAAAAATATCATTCCAAAACGACACAATCCTTGTGACTTTATCTAATCTATCTAATATGTCTACATCAAAAATTGAATGCGGAGTAAAAATCTCTGAAGACAAAGGCTATTTTTTAATGAATCAAATACTAAAAGAAAATCAAACTTATTTCTCCTATTCTCCAAAAGATATCGCTCAAATAAAGCAAATTGACGTCTACTGTGCATCAGATACAGGTCTATATGATAAAAAGTCCTTAGAAAAAGAGCAATGATTAGTTTTAGACTAAGTAAATTATATTTTGTTGCCTTCGCCATAAGGTCGAATCACCTTCGAATGTCAAATATTATGAACGCCCGCCGGGGGATGCCCCCTACGGGGAGGCAGTGCTATTAGACAAAAAACCTAAAGTGATTCGAAGGCGTATGGCAACAAAGTTGTGTCGCTTTTTTTCATATTCCGAATAGTTATAACATAATATGTTTATTTCTACACTCGCATGTTCTTCTAGTTTCAAAAAAGAAACTATCCAAAACCTTTAAATATAACATATCAACACCTATTGATATGAATAAAGATTTGAATTTGTTTAAGGCATTAGGTGAGGAAACAAAACATCGTATACTAAAATCTCTTTTAGATAAAGAGATGTGTGCTTGTCAAATTCCTGGGTTAATCAATAAAACTCAATCTAATACTTCTATGCATTTAGCAAAATTGCAAGAATGGGATTTAATTCAAAGTCGAAGAGATGGTAAGATGAATTTATATTCAATCAAAGATAAAAGAATTAAAGAAATATTAAAAACGTTTGAGAAACAAAAATAAACAAATAACAACAGGTATTAATAATGACAAAAGAAAAAGTTCCTAAAACACAAACTCCAGTTTCAAAAGACTTGCAAATAGAATTATTAGGCATCGGCGGATGTCCAAATTGTAAAAGACTAGAAGAGAATACTAAAAAAGCCATAGAAGAGACAAAATCTAAAGCAAATGTCAGTAAAGTAACTGATATCAATAAAGTAATGGGCTATGGTATAATGTCTTTTCCAGGTTTAGTTATTAACGGAAAAGTTAAATGTTATGGCAGAGTTCCAACTACTGACGAAATCAAGAAGTGGTTTTAATGGAAATATATTTAGTTGAATTATTTGCAAATTGGTTAACCTATTCTATTTTTGGTTTTTCAAAAGATTCAGTTGCAGGAAGTTCAATTAATTTCTTCATAAATGATATAATTGTAATATTCATTTTATTATGTGTAATAATCTTTGTGTTCTCAGTTATTAGATCATTTTTACCCGCTGAAAAAATAAAGAAAATTTTATCGAACAGGTTTGGCATTCTAGGAAATATTCTAGCCTCAATGATAGGAATCGTCACTCCTTTTTGTTCTTGCTCTGCAGTTCCCTTATTTATTGGATTTGTAGAATCAGGCGTACCATTAGGTGTTACATTTTCATATCTAATTGCAGCTCCAATGATAAACGAAGTTGCAGCAATTTTATTATTTGGAATGTTTGGCTGGAAAATAGCCGCACTATATATTGGCTCAGGCGTAATCATATCAATTGTTGCTGGATATATCATCGGCAAAATGAACTTAGAAAAATATGTAGAAGATTATGTTTGGAAAATAAAGATAAAAAATCAACTACGAGAAAAAAAGAAAAACTGGAAACAAAGAATGCAAATTGCATATGAAGATACTAAAGACATAGTAAAAAAAGTTTATCCTTGGATAATCGTAGGAGTTGGTTTAGGTGCAATAATTCATGGTTATGCTCCAGAAAACCTATTAACAAGTATAGCAGGAAAAGCAAATTGGTTTGCAGTTCCAATTGCGGTGTTAATCGGAATCCCGCTATACTCAAATGCAGCAGGAATGATTCCAGTAGTAAGATCTCTAATAGAAAAAGGTCTTCCTTTAGGAACCTCATTGGCATTCATGATGTCAGTAACAGCATTATCGCTACCTGAAATGATAATCTTAAGAAAAGTCTTAAAACCAAAACTACTAGCAATATTCATTGGCATAGTAGCAATTGGAATAATATTTACAGGGTATATGTTTAATTTGTTGATTTAAGAGTTTACTAAGAAGTAGTTTTGATACATCTATTTCGTCAATAAATAATATCCTCCTGTTTTTCTACTACCTTTATGTTCTATACTTTTACTAATAATTAATTCTTTAATATACCTTTCAATAGTTTTAATTGGACGCTTAATTTCTTCAGCTATATCTTTTGCTTTTATTCCAGGATTTAGTTTAATTGTTTGTAATGTCTGTTTTAATCCCTCATTTAATCCCTCATTTAACCCGCCAGTTAATCCGCCATTTAACCTGCCATTTAATCCGCCAGTTTTTTCTCAGTAGCGAAATCTATTTAAAGATACTTAACATTAAAGTCTATATGGATGAAATATTATTTAAGACTTTCCCAGTTCAAACAAAGATGAATTCAGGTTTTTTTAAAATGTCAAGTAATACTTTTCTTTACTCATTAACTTTAACTAATTCTAAATTATCACTTAAATTTTTTGGAATCCCTATTATTAGAATAGCTACGACTGATATACTGGGTTTCAAATATGTAGGTGACAAGTGGGTTGTAACACAAAAAGTGTTTAATGGCGTTGTTATAAAATATAAAAAATCTGATAAAGTTAAAGAACGAGTTATTTCCTTTTTTAATAAAGAAAAATCTTCAGAATTTCTTAAAACACTTAGAAAAATAGTTGGAAACAAAGAAAATAAATAAATTTACTCTTTTCTTTCTTCTTTAAACTTCTCAACAGCAGCTTTAATTTCAGTTAACCCCGCAGGTTTTGCATGTTCGCCTAACGAATAAACAATCTTTCTAACTTCTCCGCCCCAAGAAAAATCTCCTTTCTCAATTTTAATCTGTTCTACCTTAAACTCGCCCATATTAACCCCTTTTCTAAGGTTATAATAAACAACTTCTCTAGTACACTTATCAAACAGTTGGCAATAAACTTTATGGATTTCATACCCATATCCTTTACCTAAGAAAAATAAAACTTCAACAATATTTTGTCTAATTTTTGACCCAAAAGGTCTTCCTCTTTTTATCATATCTTATTCTTGCCTAAGCTTTTTTATAAATGTTTTCAATAGAGAAAATTATCTTTGACATAATGTAATAATCATTTTTTACTATCTTTGCTCAAAAAAGAAATAAGTATTTTGCCAATTCGCCTTTCGGGTTTTATTTCGCTGGCGCTCAAGAATAGTCGCGACGCTCGTTGCTTTCGCTCCTCGCTGCTCCATTTAGTCATACTTTATATTAGCTCATAGTCAGGCAGTATAGAGAACTTTGCAAAAGTCCCCTTTTCAGAGCTATCTTTTTAATA
>CAZKZU010000063.1:0-7522 GCA_964557345.1 uncultured Methanosarcinales archaeon | reverse complement strand
TATATCGAGCCATATTTTGGATCTTTTGTTTGGAGTAATGCTTTTGCACTTTCTAAGTCATCATTTGCTATTTGTAGCATAGATTTAATTTTGTTGATGTCTATTTTATCTTGCAATAGAATATTTCCTTCGCACATGCATTTATCAAAGGATTCTTTTAAGGTTATTTGTTTAGGCATTTGAATCTCCGATTATATTCTGAACTTCGCCTTTTACAAAATATCCATTTACAATATTGTTTATTAAATTAGGGTTCATTGTTTTTATTTCTTTTTTATCTTTTAATGTGAATAGCTGTATTTCTCGATGTAAAATGTTTTCGAATTTTTTTATATCTAAATCATTATCATTTCCAATAATGAATAAATCTATGTCGCTATTTGAATGCCAGTCTGCTCTTGAAAAGCTGCCAAAAATTACAATTATTTTAGCATCTAAAGATTCTAAATGCTTAAAAAAACCAGTTTCATAAAATTGTTCTAATGCATATAGTTTCTTTTTATTTTTGTAATTGGTATCATTAAAATTTGCAGTATAGTATGGCATTTTTCCTTTTTCTTTGTTGTATAATATTATATTTTCTTTTATTAGATTTTTTAGCCAAAAGTTAGCTCTATTTTCGCTGACTTTGGCAATCTTAACGATATCTTTGAAATGCCAATATTTAGAAGCTTCGTTGAAAAATAATTCAGTTATTTTATATTCTTTTGATGGCTTACCCATAATACTTAGGTTAAACCTCAGTATTTTATAAATGTTGCTTATTTGATGTTGTTGGGTAAATTGCATGTTAAGGAGTTTTTTTTGAGAATTTATATGTATGTTTGGTTTTTTTCCGGAAAATTATGCTAATCGACTATTTTGTGAGTAATTATGTTTAGTTATTCAAAAGATTCACTTTATAAAATCCTATAATTTCATCGTTCTTATGAGTGATTTATCATTAAAGGATTATGGGTTTTCAGAAGTTAGGTTAGCTCTTATTGAGGAATCTAAACGTAAGATTTCTGCAGCTATTGATTCTGATTATTTGATAACTCAAGCAATTGATGCTATTTCTGAAATTGATAAGGCTGCAAACATTTTAACTAAAAGACTTAGAGAATGGTATGAATTATATTCTCCTGAGGCATCTTATGGAACTAGTTCTGATAAATTTATTAAAATTGTATTAGAAATGCAACCTAAAGGTGAAGGTTCAATGGGTGGAACTTTAAACGACGATGATACTGCTATTATTTACGAATTCGCTGGAAAAATTAATGCATTACTTGCTGAAAAAGATCAATTGGTTGATTATATTAGAAAGAAAATGGCTGAATTTTGTCCGAATATACTTGAAGTGGCTGGACCTTTAATTGGTGCTAAATTATTGTCTCACAAAGGGACTCTTAAAGCATTAGCATTTATGCCGTCTTCAACTATTCAAATTTTAGGTGCTGAGAAAGCATTATTTAGACATTTAAGATCAAATGCTAAACCTCCAAAATATGGTTATATTTTACAAAGTCAAGAAGTTAGTAATGCAATGAATAAAGGAAAAGCTGCTAGACAATTAGCAAATAAAATTTCAATTGCAGCTAAGAAAGATTATTTTAGTAAACATCCAACTTCATTTGCTTAAATATTTAATAATTATAGTTACGTATATCGTTAATAAACGAAAATTCAATAAGGATAATAAAATGAGAGAAATACAATTAAAAGGAATATTTGAAGATAAGGGCCGACTTTATACTAAAAGTTTAGTTCCAGGTCAACAAGTATATACTGAAAGAATTATTGACGGAATTTATAGAGAATGGATTCCAATGAAAAGTAAGCTTTGTGCTGGAATTATGAATAATCTTTCTCAAATTGGAATTAAACCAGGAAGTAAAGTTCTTTATTTAGGAGCTGCAACTGGAACTACTTGTAGTCACGTTTCTGATATTATTGGTAAAGAAGGAGAGTTATATGCTCTTGATTTCGCACCAAGAACTCAAAGACAATTAGTTTTCTTATCTCAAACTAGAAGTAATATGACTTGTTTATTAGAGGATGCAAAAAATCCAGGGGAATATGCAACAAAAGTGCCTGAAGTGGACGTTGTATTCCAAGATATTGCTCAAAGAGATCAAGCTGAAATTTTCCTGAAGAATTGTAAATCTTGTTTAAAGAAAGGCGGATTTGGATTACTTGTTGTTAAATCTCGAAGTATTGATATTAAAAGAAATCCAAGAACAATTTTTGAAGAAGTAAGACAAAAATTAGAAAGAGCTGCAAAAATAGTAGATTCTAGAACTCTTGAACCATTTGAAAGAGATCATTTTATCTTTGTAATTAAGTGGGATAAGTAAATTGATATATAGTTCATATTCGTAATTAATATTATTTAATTTAATTTTTTTAACTGTTTTATTTCATCGACAAAAAGAGTTTGAGGGAGAAAATATGCCAGTTGATAAAATGGGAATAATGCCGACAAAGGTTGGAGTTGGTATTGATAGTTGTATTGATGCTTCTTTAGTTTCTAGACGTCAGTTAGACGGTGCTGTTGCGCTTGGTTTTTTAGTTGAAGGGATGTTTTATGAAATGCAAATTATTGGTAAAAATTTAGAAGAGTTTCCCAAATCTGATAAGTATCGTGTTGATATTTATAGTTTTAGAATGGAAGGCGATGCTCGAAGTTCTATTTTTCCTCAAGATTCTGAGGAATCAATATTTTCGAATCCTGAATGTAGAGAAATATCTAAGATTGTTCTTGATAAGAAAGTTCTTTATGAAAGTATGACTGGATTTGTACTTAAGCATTAATGTTTTTTTAGTTTATTTTTAAGATTATTTTCTAATAAAAGATTAAATAAAAAGTTAAAAAAATAAGAAATAAAAAATCCCTTTATAATTCAGGGATGTAGTATTTGTCTTTCTTTCTTATAACAAATATTGTTACAATTATTGCAATAATGATAAAAATTATTGCTGCAATCCACACAATTTTGTTTTTCGTCCAACTACTTGTGCTAGTTTCTTTATCTTTATATGTAGGGGCATTATTGCTAGTTACTGCATTTTGTATTGCTCCCTCATTTGTATTAGACAAGTTATTATCTTTCACGATAATTTGTGAAGGTGCAATGACTTTATTTTCTAATACTAATGTCATATTTGCTTTGCCTAATTTAATTTCATTTAATCTTATAGATAAAGTTTTATTTTCTGTAATTGCTATTTTGTCTGTGTTGTTAATTAAAACTTCTCTAATAGTATTGCTAAAATTATAAACAACGCTATTTGCTTTTACTTCTTTAATTGTTAAATTGTAATTGCTATCACTAATATTTAAAATATATTTTGCATTATTTCCGCTTAGTATGTTTTCAATATTGTTTTTGAAGTTTAATTTAGGTGTACTTGCTGGTGCTGCAGATGAACTGCTGCTTCCTCCACCATTATTTGTATCTGGAGTATATGCTCCAAATGTTGTAAAGTGGTAAGTCCAAATTATTAAATCTGCTCCTGAATCAACAGAACATTCTCTAGGAGATACTTGATTGATTACGCTAAGATTTGCATTACAAGTTGTTGTAACTTTGATCATTTCGCCTGTTCCATGAGACCATGCAGCTTTCTTTCCTGCCATTCCAGCAATAACAATTTTTACTGGATTAGAGAAGTTAAGCTCGACATCTGCTCCAACTGAAACTACATCTTCCATTGTTCCTGAAGATACACTGTAGTTAGTTATTAATTCAACTTTAGGTGCACTGATTGTTGCATCCCAATTTACTCCTCCTTCAATTGTAGTGTTTGCCGGAATAACAACTGTATATTTAGTTCCATCTTCAGTTCTACTAATTGTCAGATTTTGCGGTATGTTAATACTAAAATTATCTAAGTCTAACAAATAAGACATATTGAAATAAACATTGTTAGTATTGTTTTCTGGAATTTCAATTTCAGAACTGTCATATAGCCCAGGTATAATTATATTGCTTTGGTTATTTCCTATAGTAAAATTTCCACTACCTGGTAAAATTCCTTGATCGTCTTCTGGAATAAATACTTGATTATCGTATTCTGAATTCTTTGTAAATATCTCCAGTGCATACGCAGTTTGATTTTCTGGAATAAGAACATTTAGATCCTCTTCTTCTAATTGAATATATGTTCCAAAGGGTGTGAAATAATCTGGGTATGAATTTTTGTTATCCATTAATTCAGGATTATTTAATTTTACTCCTATGTTATCTACATCTATTCCTAAATCAAAATATCCATTTGTGAAAGTTCCTTCGGCCACATTATTTATGCTGAAATTAGATTCGTTAAAATTAAGTGTTCCATAAAGAGAGTAAATTGTTTGTGCTGTATCCGCGCTCAAAGTTATACTATCTTCATTAATTGAAGTTATATATATTCCATCAAAAATTTCATCATCTGTGTTAAATGTTAGATGAGTTCCATCATATAAATTACGTAATACTACTTCATCATCAATATTGTATATATTACTAATTTCGTATATTTGTGTTGTAGTTCCATTATTTAGGAAGAAGTGTATGTCTTCATATATAGGTTCTCCAGTATATATTACATCAAAGTTATTTGCATATCCTGCTGTAAAAGCTAAGTTGCTATCTTCTAAGTTTTGCCAGATTGGAATATTAGATATTTCTTCGTTATTTCTATTTACGAAAGATAATCTTACTTCATTTCCAACTGAATGTAATTCAATATAATCTTTAGTCTCTGCATCAATTTCTTCACTCATATCAAATTTCATTCCAAGATTAAATAATGGATCTAGAAGTATTTGTTCATTTTCTAAATAATCTACATTATCGTCTAAATTTGTTGGATAAAATGTTATTGAAATTGAAGATACATTCCCATTTTCGTCCTTAGTGATTAAGTTTGCAAGACTATCCATGGTCTCATC
Source organism: uncultured Methanosarcinales archaeon (assembly GCA_964557345.1). GTDB lineage: Archaea > Nanobdellota > Nanobdellia > Woesearchaeales > DATGWN01 > CAZKZU01. The sequence continues at coordinate 2,601 of CAZKZU010000063.1, read as the reverse complement.
ATGTATAATTACATCTCCATTTTCGTCAATTATTATTTCATCTTGTCCGCCTACAATTACATTCGCGGAAATTGCAAAAGTTGAAATATTTGTGATAAATAAATCTGCAACTTGTATTGTTAATCCATCAACAACACTAATTTCTCCTTCAACAAAAGATTTTCTTACGCCATTAATATCTAAAATCATACTTTTAGGATCTGAATTTCCTCCTACTATAGTCACAACATAATTATGGTGATTTATATTGAACATTTTTGGTTGTCCTAAATTTAGATAATCATCTATTCCTTCGGAAGATAACATTATATTATCATTTGTATTTGATTCATCTGAGCTAAATGTAAATGTTTTACCTAGCATAGTTATTTGTGAATTTTTCAAATCAGATATATTAACTGGATTTGGAAATACTAGTTGATATGTCCATGCTGAATTTAGAAATTCTAAGCTAACAACCGTATTATTATCAAAGGAATTATAGCCTATTTTATTATCTTCTATATTAAGTCTTTGACTATAACTAAAGGTATCTAAATTAGCGTCTATTTCTCCATCTGCTAATGCTATTGGCATATTATCTTTATCTAATATACTTTCAATAGTTTGGTTAAAAGTAACTTCTCCTCTAAATAAATCATATATTTCCTCAATACACGCACCCTCATAACATCCATTAGGACAAGTGTATGCTATTGTAAAGTTATTTGGATCTTCTCCAAGGCAATGTCTTTCTATTACTTGGTTGCCAATACAATATTCTTCTAGAGTAGTATCAGGAACAACTGATGTTTCTAAATATCCTTTTGTAAAATAATCTACTCCGCTATCAGTTTCTTCACAAATTAAAATACATGCTCCATTTGAACATCCATCATTACATTTTATCATATTGGTTGCATCTGCATCATAAAAATTTCCAAATTCATTTACTGCACAATATGCTTCTTGAACATAACAATCATCTCCTTCACATGAGAAATCTTGTCCGTCGCTCATCCAACTAACTGGATTATCAAATTCATCATACTCTAATGCAACTGCGCATTGGTCGGGATTCGTTGAATTAAATGAATCCATACTAAAATTTACTTCTCCGAATGTAAATTCGTTTTCTCCTCTATCAGAGTCTGTACATGATGGTAAGCAAGCGCCATTTTCACAGCCATATTGACATTCATAATAATTTACGTTAATTTCATTATCTACGCAAGATAATTCTCCTACATAATCTCCTTCTCCTGAAGGATCAAATGATTCTGGTTGATCAGGAGATATTCCGCAGGAATCAACATTTTCTATATAGTCTCCATTATATATTCCATATCCTGATCCTTGTAAATAGTAACTTAATCCTTCATCTGAATCAGTACAAGGTACTTCTATTATGGTTGTTCTTAATGGAATATTTCCAGTAAATGCTCTAGTGTCGTTTGTTAAATTAGTATATATGATAGTTAAGTTAAATGATTCATTTGTACCGACTGAATAGCTTCCGAGTGAGGGAACTGATATAACGTGGATATTTCCATCATTAGTGCTTAAATTCACCTCATTATTAGCTTGCCATGTTCTTGAGCTATTAATTGAGTTCGTAATATTAATGCTATTTATGGTGATTTCCTCGGCCATGTTATTTCTAATTATTATTTCTCCTCCTCCAAATGAGTTTACTGAGAAATTCAATACTGCAATATCTGTAGTTAACCAGTAACTAGAATCTACGCAAGCATCATTTGCACAACCATATGAACATGTGTGTTGTACTGTAAAATTATTTGAATCATTACTAAGGCAATGTCTTTCAATTAAATTAGAACTATCTAGACAATAGTCTTCAAATTGAGTATCCTGTGATGCTGATGTATTTAAGTATCCCTTAATATCGTAATTTAATCCGTCATCTGAATCAGTACAAAATGGTTGGCAAGTTCCATTTAAGCATCCACCTGGACAAGCATATTGAACTGTATAATTATATGGATTTTCGCCAACACAATGTTTTTCAATCAAATTAGCTTCATCCAAACAATAATCTTCTTGCTGAGTATCAGGAACTACTGATGTATTCAGAAATCCTTTAACATAATAATTTAGTCCGTTATCAGTTTCTTCACAAATTACGATACATGCTCCATTTGCACATCCGTCATTACATTTTATCATATTTGTTGCATCAGCATCATAAAAATTTCCGAATTCATTTACAGCACAATATGCTTCTTGAACATAACAGTCATCTCCTTCACATGAAAAACTATATCCGTCGCTTGTCCAACTAACTGGATTTCCAAATTCATCATACTCTAATGCAACTGCGCATTCATCTATATTTGTTGAATTAAATGTGTCTATGCTGAAGTTCACTTCTCCAAAAGTAAATTTATATTCTCCTTCATCAGAATCTTCGCAAGATGGTAGACAAGCACCTTCGTAACATCCATTTTGACATTCGTATTGTATAGTAAAATTATTTGAATCATTCGATAGACAATGTCTTTCAATCAAATTAGAACTATCTAGACAATAGTCTTCAAATTGTGTATCCGGTACTATTGATGTATTTAAGTATCCTTTTATATAATATTCCAATCCTTCATC
>CAZKZU010000062.1:0-7570 GCA_964557345.1 uncultured Methanosarcinales archaeon | reverse complement strand
ATTCAATGTCATATTCTTTAGGATTAGGATTACCGCCACTTCTATCAAAAGCAGTGTTATGAATATGAATTACAAGAGGTTTACCTGATATTTTTTTTGCAATTATTCCGCCAGGAAAAGTCATCCAATCATGTGCATGAATGACTTCGAAAGATTCCGTTTTTGCAATGGTTCCTATTTTGTTAGCGTAACGATAAACTTCAGAATAAATATTTTTCCCGTATAGAGCATCAGTTGAAATCTCAGGTTCGCCTTTTTCACCTTTAATAAAAGTTTTAGTTTGACTTTCTTTTTGAAGAACCGTTGTATATTCTTTAGCATCCATATATGGCGCCAAATAAGAATCAACATTAATTTGTTTTAAAAATTTTGCAGAATATGCAAACGAATCAGGAATATCTATATTATGAGTACCAATTAATTTAAGATTCTTATTCGTAGAAGGAGGCGCTTTTGGAAGAACAACTTTTACAGTGTTTCCATTTTTGATTAGGCCTTTGGCAAGACCATGACAAGCAACGCCCAAACCGCCAACGCTATATGGTGGAAACTCCCACCCTAACATTAATATTTCCAACTTACTTCCTCTTGAATTGTCATTTTTAGCGCAAAATATAGCAATGAGTTAAGGCAGTGCTTTAATGCAATGCATATTTTTAGAAGCGGTATTTATAAATGTTTTTATAAATTATAAAAGATATAGTATGGATTTTATTGAACAAATATGTATTAAAATGAAAAGACATAAAAAGAACGAATTTAAACGATAGGCTATGACTGAAACCTATCAGAAGATCAAAACTTTGGTTTATGAAAATCCTCGCGGGTTAAGCATACATGAAATATCTACATCAGTTGGTATAAATCGTAATACAATTACACGATATATTGATGTCTTAGTTGCAACAGGGCAAATTGAAATGAGAAGTATGGGTAAGGCTAAATTATATTATCCTTCAAAAAGAGTAACGTTAGATGCTATGTTGAATTTTACAAATAATGGAGTAATCATTTTAAATTCTAAATTAGAAATATTGCAAGTTAATGATGTAATTGAAAAAAGAGTTACTATTAAGCCAGAAAAAACAGTTACAAATATAATCCAAGACACAGAATATTATATAAGTTGTATTCCTGAAGTAAAATCAATTTTGCGAAAAGTACTAATAGGAGAACAAGTTTCTCAAGAAATATCGTATACCTTTAATAATTCTTCTTTTTTTTGTAAAATATCTGGCTTACCAACAACATTTACAGATGGGACAAAAGGGTGTACTTTAATTTTTGAAGATATTTCTGAAAGAAAAAAAGCCGAAAATGCATTGTTATACAATAACTCTTTATTAAATACTATCAGTAAATTATCAACTAAATTTATTAATTTATCGCTAGACGATATTGATAATGGAATAAATGACGCGTTAAAAACAATCGGATCATTTGTTGGAGTTGATAGGAGTTATGTATTTCAATTGCAAGAAAATAATACAGCAATAAATAATACTCACGAGTGGTGTGCAACAGGAATTACTTCAGAAATTAATAATTTACAAAATATTCCTATTAAAGCAATTCCTTGGTGGATGGAAAAAATGTTCCTTTTTGAAAATATTCACATACCTTGTGTCTTAGACCTTCCTCCAGAAGCATCAAATGAAAAAAAAATATTGCTTGCTCAAAAAATCCAATCTTTGCTAGTTGTTCCTTTAGTGTATAAGCAAACTTTAATAGGATTTATTGGCTTTGACTCAGTATTAAATAAAAAAAAATGGGATAATGAAACAATTCAACTTCTTCACGTAGTTGGTGAAATAATAACAAATGCATTAGAAAGAAAAAGAACAGAGATTCGTTTAAAAGCTACTGAAGATAATTTTAATAATTTTTTTTCTGTAATTGATGATATGATTTTTGTTGGGGACCCGAAAGGTAATATTTATTATACTAATACTGCAGTTAGTCGAACGTTAGGCTATTCAATAGAAGAATTAAAAAAAATGCATATTTTAGCAGTTCATTCAAAAAATCATCGTAAAGAAGCAGAACTAATTTTTTCAGAAATGTTTAATGGAAAAAGAGATATTTGTCCATTGCCATTACAAAGAAAAGATGGTGTATTAGTTCCTGTAGAAACTCGTGTTTGGTTTGGAAAGTGGGACGGAAAAGATTGCATATTCGGGATTTCAAAAAATTTATCTAAAGAGCAAGAAGCTCTTCAAAAGTTTAATAAGTTATTTGATAATAATCCTGCATTAATGGCAGTCAGTACAGTTGACGATGGTAAATATGTAAACGTTAATTCTGCGTTTTTACAAACATTAGGTTTTTCCTCAGAAGAAGTAATTGGTAATACTTCTGAAAAGTTAGATTTATTTATTGATTCTGTAAAAAAGAAAGAAGTTCAAGAAGAGCTAAAGAGGAATAAAAAAATAAAAAATTATGTTCTAAAAATAAAGGCGAAAAATGGGAAAATTATTAATGGGCTTTTTTCAGGAGATATTATTGAAAGTCAAGGAGTACAGTATTTTCTAACAGTCATGTTAAATTTGGATAATTATACTATTATAAAAAAAGAAAAAACTAAATAATGTTATCAAGTTTTAGCTATTATGATTAATAAATTCAAAAACAGTTTCAATATCTTTATCTCCTCGTCCCGATAGATTTACAATTACTATATCCGTTGGCTTGAAGTAATTGGATTTTTTTGCTTTAAACAAATATGCAAGTGCATGACTAGATTCAAGTGCAGGAATAATTCCTTCATTTTTAGAAAGCTCAATAAATGCATTTATTGCTTCATCATCAGTTGCAGTTCCCGCAATTAATCGATGATTTTCCTTAAGCATACTAATTTCAGGTCCAACGCCAGGATAATCTAAACCTGATGCAATTGAATAAACTTCTTGAGGCACACCTGTTTTGGATTCTAAAACTAAACACTTAAATCCATGGATCACTCCAATATGGCCCTTAGATAAAGTTGCAGCATGTTCATTTCCATCTAATCCTCTTCCAGCCGGTTCAACAGCAATAATTTTAACTTCTTCATCTTTTAAGAAATTATAAAAAAGTCCCATTGCATTACTTCCGCCACCAACACAAGCAACAACATGCGTCGGCAATTTGCCTTCCTTTTCCAAAATTTGCCGCTTAGCTTCCTCACCAATTATTTTTTGAAAATCTCGCACAATTGTTGGATATGGATGTGGTCCAACAACACTTCCAAGCAAATAATACACATCTGAATGCCCAATTAAATATCCGAGAGCTTCATCAACTGCATCTTTAAGCACTCGTCCGCCAGATTTAACAACAACAACTTCCGCACCAAGCATTTTCATACGTTCAACATTAACTTTCTGTTTTTCTGTATCAATTTCTCCCATAAAAATTTTACATTTAATTCCAAAAAGTGCCGCCGCAGTAGCAGTTGCAACACCATGTTGTCCAGCTCCAGTTTCAGCAATAATTTCAGATTTACCCATCGCTTTAGCTAAGAACACTTGACCCAGCGTATTATTTATTTTATGCGCCCCAGTGTGATTCAAATCTTCACGCTTCAAATAAACTTTAAATCCAAGTTTCTTACTTAAATTATTTGCCAAATACAATGGGCTAGGTCTTCCAACATAATCCTTTAGAAGCGTATTTAGTTTTTCCTTAAACTCCTTGTTATCTTTAAGCTGAGCATATTTATCTTCTAATTCATCAAGATACCCCTGCAATTGTGGTGGAACAAACTGCCCTCCGAATTCTCCAAAATATCCTTTCTTAGTATCTACTCCTTTTTGTTTTGTACTATTACTTTTTTCATTTTGATTATTTTTTATACTTTGATTGTTTTTTATTTCTTGATTATTTACCATAGTTACCTCTAGTTCAAACTAGTTTTTTATTTTTTTATTCTAATTACGTACAACTATTGAGGTCAGATTATTTTTTAGAAATATTTTTGTAATCAACAAATAATTGACTAAAAAAAGTTTATCTCTAAAAATAAAACAGACACTTCAAATTAGAATAAACGCCAGATACCTACAGAATTTGTCGAATGTGAAATCCTAGAAATTGCTAATATGAAGAGAACTAAAACTTTATTGCCACGCATAATCACTTGTGTTCATACAAATAAGAATATTGATGAACTATATAAATGTTTTTATATTTTATTCTTGGACATATATAAATAATTTTTTGTTGCCATCACCTTAAGGTCGAATCGCCTTCGAATAAATAATTAAATGAACGCCGGCCGGGGGATGTCCCTTACGGGGAGGCAGTGCTTATCGAAAAAATACATAAAGCGATTCGAAGGAGTATGGCAACAAAATAATAATACTAATAATAATTTTTGTCATATACAATTTATTATAGTTATTCAGTAATTGGAAAATCTTTTAACGCATAATTCATCCAACCAATATAATGTGAAATAACTGCAACTGTTACTCCAACATCTTCAACCGAATTAATATTATGAGATCGATATTTTTGTTTATCCGGCCATAAATCCAAACTTTTTCGAAAGGGTAAACTTATATGATTTAATCCATTTTCTTTAGAAAAATCCAAAACCACTGGAATTTTTGACCAAAAATGAATTTTTTGCACATATGTACTCATTAATTGTTCAATTCTACCCTCTAATAATTTTTGTGCACCTTCTTGCCATCTAGGATGAAAATTGTCAACTAAAATAACATCGCTACTACTTTCAACACTTGGTTGAATTTTGATTTCAAAGTAATTCATAAATTTTATATGATTAACAGATTAATAAATATTTAGACTAAAATAGATTATTCATTTACTGATACTTGACTAACTTCATTAATTAATTTTCGTTTATCCCATAGTTCAATAGGACACCCTCTAGCTTGAATTTTTGCATTTTTAGTAAATTTAGATGTTGTTATTAAGATACTTTTATCTGCTTTAATATCTGACTTTTGCATTGCGCCAAGTAGCATTTGAACATCTTTATTTCCAACAGGAGATCGTAAATATTTTTTTACTTGAATTGCTATAGTTTCAGTATCATTTCTAGCAATAACATCTACTCCATAATCTTGTGACTTGGGTGTAATTTTAGTTTTATATCCTTTTTTCTTAAATAAATCGGCAACATAATATTCAAAATCATAAGGAGTCATATGCTCAATTGAAGAAAAATCCATATTTGGTTCTACATCTTTCCCATAATATTTTATAATAAAATAGAATATAAAAACAGGAATCAGAAGAGGAAGTAACATAACAAAAACAATACTTGCTAATATAAATTCCTCTGCTTTCATATTCTATAACTAGTATTTGTCATTTATATATCATTTGCTGGTGTTTGACCAGTGAGAAATATCCATCAAAATAATATTTGATTATAGGATCATTAACATTGGTTTACATTTTTAAAAATCTCTAAACGCCTTGCACGTTTAATTAAATCATCCCAGGTAAATCCATTTATATTGTAAACTTCTACTGGTCCATGAAAATTTTTTTTACATACTGGCCAGGTTTTTGTTTCAAAAAATCCATCATTTTCAATTGGATTAAAATCTTTTTCCTTAGGAACATAAACAATAATTGTACCGCTTTGCAATCTTGCTTGCTTAACTCCCATATTTCCAGAAAATACTCGTAACCAGTTCCAGAATGAAATAAATAGTTTTGCGGACTATTTTCAACTAATTCTTCTAATTCGCAATTATTTATTGCTCTAACTAAAACTGGCGTTTTTGCATCTTCTAGTCTTTGATACAAATCTTGTGCAGTTCCAACAACTTGAGTCATAACTTAGAGAATTTCTTTATACATATAAAACTTCCCAACATCTTTTTAACCCCCCATTTTATTGCATAATATTCATAGGACAGTGTGCATGTTTTGTTATTTGTGAGACCAAAAAATATATAAACCTAAGTTAATATCTCTAAACTATGGTTAACATATATAAACTTAAGTTTACATTGCTTCAGCAAGAAATACTAAGACTTCTTTTCATTCAAATAGGTAAAAAGCTAACTCAAAGAGCCATTGCTATACGTTTAGATGTATCCCAGCCAGCAGTAGTTAAAGCTTTACCTGAACTTGAAAAAGAAAATTTAATAATTATTAATCAGGATAAAGACTCAAAACGCTGGGCAATCGAGTTAAATAAAAATAATCCAAAAGTAATGGAATTGAAAAGAATAGATAATTTAAAACTTTTATATGAAATTGGATTTGCAGAATTTATAGAAAAAGAGTATGCTGGATCAACAATAATATTATTTGGAAGTTATGCAAAAGGTGAAGATAACATTAATTCAGATATAGATGTGGCAATAATTGGAAGAAAAGATAAGAGTTTAGACCTTAATAAATTTGAAAAATTATTAGAACGAAAAATAATTATTAATTTTTATGATTCTTTTGAAAAAATACACAAACATTTAAAAGAAAACCTCTGTAATGGCATAATTATCACAGGAGGAATTGAACTTTGAGACCAATAAGAAATTTTGAAGAATTTGTAATTGAAGGAATTATTAAGAAACAAAGTCCTGACAAATCGCGAGCAAATTTTTTATTGGAAGAATCCAAACAAAATTATGAATTACTATTAGAGTTAATTCCTAAATTAGGAGTAGAAGATAAAACAGCTAATCTTTTTGTAAAATCTTGTTATGATATACTTATGGAATTAGTACGTGCTAAAATGCTATTAGAAGGATATAATGCATCCGGAGCAGGGGCACACGAAGCAGAGGTATCTTATTTAAGATTAATTAAATTAAATGAAAAAGAAATTCAATTTGCAGATCAAATGAGATATTTTAGAAATGGAATTCTATATTATGGAACTATTCTTGATAAGGAATATGCAAAACTAGTTATTGAGTTTACTAAAGAAAATTACAATAAAATAAGAGGCATGATTAAATAATGGCAAAATTCAATTTTGAAATAATAAAAAAGGATGCTAAGTCAAAAGCTAGACTTGGTGTTATTCATACTAGAAGAGGAACTATTGAAACTCCTTATTTTGTTCCTGTGGCAACCGCAGCAACTGTAAAATCTTTAGATACCGATGATTTAGATGATCTTAAATCACAATGTACTTTAGCTAACACTTATCATTTATTTTTGCGACCTGGTGACGATGTTATAAAAAAGGTTGGCGGTCTTCATGATTTCATGGATTTTAGTAAACCCATATTTACTGATTCAGGTGGATTTCAAGCATTCTCATTAGGTGTTGCAATGGAAGACAGTAATAGTAAATTTGGCCAAAATGATGAACAAGTTGCTAAAAAAGAGATTGACAAACTTAGTGCTAAAAACACAACTACCATTCCTAAGAAAAACCTTCAATCATTTGCAAAAGTTACTGATAAAGGAGTTCATTTCAAATCCGTTTACGATGGAACAAACCATTTCATGGACGCTAAAAAATCTATGGACATCCAATCAAATTTGGATTCTGATATAATTATGTCTTTTGATGAATGCACATCTCCAAGCCAAGATTATGAATATCATAAAATTGCATTAAAAAGAACTAATGACTGGGCATTACAATCAA
>CAZKZU010000061.1:0-7691 GCA_964557345.1 uncultured Methanosarcinales archaeon | reverse complement strand
TCGTCGGGCTCATAACCCGAAGGTCGATAGTTCAAATCTATCCTCCGCTACTTTTTTTGATTCTGGATTTAGCTTTATTTTATTCAAAGAATGGATCAATAAGCAGAAATTAACTGATTCTTATAAGAAATCAATACTCCAAAAGACCCCTTTAATTTTGAGTAAAAGTATATACTTTAACTCTACTGAGGCATGTAATGAGTTACGATCTAAATTAGAACTCATTAACAATGATCGATATATGATCTATTCTGTACGCCTTATTATAAGATACTTAGTATCGAAAGAATTTATTTCAGATGAAGAAGCAACTTCCTTAAAGAAGAAGTTGTCTAATATTAAGAGCAATGCTGATAATTACGTTCCAAATCTAAATGAAATCTCTCTAACATTAAATAAATTAAATCCGGCTTACCGATCAGTATATCTTATGTATTTAATGTCAGGAATTAGAAAGAATGAGGGAGATTATGTGCTTACTAATCTTAAGGCGTTACATGTTCAAGATAATGGCTCCTTTGTCAAGATTTCCTTAGATCTATATAGAGGGAATAAAAATGCTTATTTCTGTTATCTCTCGAAAGACATATATTTGCAATTAGTGGATAGGGGGATTAGTAACGTTTCAGGGCTAGATGCATATATCAAAAGAAAGGAATTAATACCTATTAAATACGCTAGAAAGTGGTTCTATTCTAAATGTATTGAATTAGGGATTCCCGAGGGAGTTGCGGACTATTATCAGGGTAGAATTAGCACTAGTATAGGATCAAAGAATTATCTTTCAAAGCAAGTGTTGGCAGATAAGTTTTATGGAGAAATGGTATTGAAAATAAGTACTTTATTTACATAGAGGATGATATTTGTTTCTTTTCTGAGTAAAAGTTATAAATTAGTAATCAACTATTAGTAAAAGGTAAGGGTTGTTTTGAATGAAAAATATTATATTTATTATAATGATGGTAGCTTTAATTATTTCAGGTTGTACTTCTTTAAATCAGAACAGTGCTAAAAATCAGGATGATGGCGAATCTGTGTTATTAAATTATCTTAATTTAAATGCAAGCAATTATCAAGAGCAGCTTAATAATTTGGATATCAGTATATCTAATTCGGATAAAGAATTCAAAGATTATTTAGAAAAAGATAGACTTTTTATCGATACTGCTATTAATTTATCAAATAATTATAAAATTGAATGTTTAAAAGTATCTAATGAGAAAATGTGTATTTACGCTTATACTGAATTTGTTAAAGAATTAAATAGGTTAGATAATTTTAGTTATACTAAAAGTTATATTTCAATTAATAAATCTATGATAGTAAATGAAAATATTACAGAGTGGAAAGTTTTAAGAAAATTTAATAATAGTGGTGTTATAACTGAGGAATATTTTTTTTACTTAGTAGAAAAAATTAATGGCACTTGGAAAATAGTTCATATTGATAGAGATCTTAAAGAATTGTCCTCTCATAATACCTATTATTTAAAAAATTATTATAATGACTGGTTAAAAACATCTAAATTAGCTAATAAAGATAAGTGCGTTTTAATTGCAATGGATTATAGTTTAACTGAAGCGACAAGAAGTGAAGAATTAGAAACTTGTTATACTAATAATTATTTAAATGTTGTTTCATTTAATAATAATTTATGTAAAGATATTTTTAGGTTTCCTTATGCTAAAGGTCAATGTTATTCCATAATTGCTGTGCAAAAAAAAGATTTCACAGTTTGTGATGATATAACTCTTGAAGATTCAATACAGGTAGATAGTGAAAGCAGAAATTATTGTTTATTAGGATTTACTTCAAATAATTATTTAAATTATAACTCCAAAATTGATGCGTGTAAAAGCATAACTAACTCAACAATAAAACAAACATGCTTAGTATATCCAATTATAATAACTATTAATTCAGAGGATAGACAATCTAAAGATGGAGAAGATTATCCGCCAAATCCTGATAAAGGTTATCAGTTTTATATTATGGATTTATCTATTTATAATAATGGTCTTAATAATTTAAACTGGCTTGATTTTGAAGTTAAAGATGTAGACGGCTATATTTATCAAGGAGAGTATTACATATATTATAATTTTAATGATCAATTTACATCTACAAAGATTAAATTAAATGAGTTCATTAGAGGTAAGGTTGTATTTGTAATAAAAGAAAATGCGAAAATAAAGCAGTTAACATTAAAAGCAAAAAGCGACGAATATTCTAGTGACTCATATGATGCCGTTTTTGATTTAATTAAATAGTTTTTTATTATAGAATGCTAAATAATCTGTATCGATACTATGAAAACATCTGAAATATTACTTGAAAAAAAACATCAATATTATCTGATAAATCGGGATCGAATTCTTCAAAAAAGAAAAGAAAGATATGCTACTGATTATATATTGAAAAAAATAAGAGTTCTTTCAGACGATAATGCCTTTGAGCACGATATATATTCTCGCTTATGTCTTAAATATGAAAAAAAAGATAATCAATGTAAGATTTGTAGAGTAAGTAGGTATATGAGTATAGCTCCCTTTTATTTTTATTATGAAGAGAAATATTCTAATCCTATAACTTTATGTTTTAATTGCTGGACTGAAAAACATAAAGAAAAAAGAAGAAAGTGTCTTACTTAGATTTTTATTTTCCCATTATTTATGGCCTCCGTGATTGCTTCTTTTGTCCCCTCTTTAATTGCATTATGAATCCATGCAAAGCCAATTTCTATACTTTGTTGGTTTATATCAAATTGCATCGATTCTCTAATCCCATCTTTTATTCCGTCATAGGTTTTATTTTCTTCCATTTTTTATTCTCCTTACTTCCAATACTTAATGTCATTAGTGCCAGGTATTTTTGGCATTTTATTTTGGTGTTTATGCATAATTTCCAAAACATCGTTTGTTATTTTGTCAAGATCATCTGCCCTCAAAAGTGTAGTATTATACTTTTTTGAAAGTGTGTCTATTATAGTCTGTGTGGGCATTACAACAAAATTTCTATTTCTTACAGAAATTAATGCTGCGTTTTGGATCCCGAGCGAGATCATTCCTTCATTCATTATTACTTCCTCCATTTGATTATTTGATTAAATGCTCTTGTTTAGCCAAATAACCAATTCAATTATTGAGACATACTCTTATCAAAATTTATTGATAAGATATGTCTATATTGCTGTTCTTTGATTAATCAGTTAAATCTTATATAAGAAATCAATTCGACAACTCTGCCTCACCTCCTTCTCTAACTTTCCATCTACCTTGACGTAATTTGACGATCGATCCCTCATTAACTAACTCATCCAAAGCCGAGTTTATTGCACTCTTAGAATGGAATACGCTATGTCTTAACAGAACTTGTTTTGTTCTAAAATCTGTTATTTTTCCGTCTTTGATCCATGAGCTTATAACACTTTTAGCTGAATCTATAGTTGAATTTATTTTGGTACTTTCAAAAGTAGCGTTTTCCAAATATATTGCGTCTTCACCATCTATTACTTTGTCCACTACATTAAAGGTTATGTCCTCTATATTTTCAGAATCTCGATTTTTGTGTTGAGATATTCGATATACATTTGGTTTAATTTTATTTAACATAAAAACTGAATCCATTGACGCAAGAATATCTGATGATCCTCTTAGATCATTGGAAGTTTTTATTCCATTAGATTTTCTAGTGTGATGTAAGACAATTATTGTTAAATCATATTTATCTCTTAATTTTCTAAGTGTTTTATATATTTCTTTAACATCATCAACCGAATTTTCTTGACCTGAAAAAAATCTGACTAAGCTGTCAATTATTAATACTTTAATCTCTTTAAGTTCAATAAATTTACATAAATCTAGAAACGCTTGAGTTTGTGATTTATCAAGAGTAATGTCTGGATTGAACCAAATATATCCTCTTGCCTCTTCGGATATATTATATCCTCGGAATGTCTTATTAATTCTTCTTTTTATTCTGTCAGGATTATTTTCTTTGTCTAATATAAGAACTTTACATCTTCTAAGCACATTTTGAATTCTATTTTGAATCAGGAAACTGCAATAGCCTAAGATGATGTTTAGCATAAGTATTAATGCTAAAAAACTTTTGAACGATCCCGGATCTCCTCCTATTACTATTATGTCTCCTTTTCGCATAAAATTATCTACTAACCATTCTTGTTTCTGCTCTGGAATCGTCCTTAATTCAGAAATGCTAAGTGCTTTTGTTTGAGGTGTTTGGTCTGTCTTATCATATAGGTGCGATTGTTTAATATACTTAATATATTTTGCAGCTTCCAAAATATCTTTTCTCGTATTTTCTTTTGCAATTATTTCTGCTCTGTGTTCGGGAGTTCCTAATTGCATTTCACATTTTTTGTATTCAGTAGTTCGTCTTGGAACTATGTCCGAAGGCATTCCTAAACTGGATGCTAGCCTTTGAAGTTCACTTGATTCGTCTTCCATCATTTTCGCTACCTCCTCTAAGTATGTCTACCACTCTGCTCAGCAGGTGGTCATATGTCTCTGATGGAACCATCTTTAATTCATCCAATCTATCTTTTGTACTTTGCAACAAAGTTATTGTTGTATTCTTAATTTCCGGTATATTTTTATCTTCTATATCTGCCATATTTTTTCTCCATATTTAGTGCTACAATTAGTAGCAATATTTAGCAATAGGAAGTTTTATATAGAACTTGCTCCAAATAATCAAATATATATATTTGACAAAATGGTCCAGGTAAAAAAATACAAAAAGGAAAGATTAGTTTTTGAAATTTTTCTATTATTAGCTGAAACTCCGATGACTTTGCGTAATTTGACCATCGAATTATATGAATCTCAGTTTATTGATCCGAATATTCTTGAAGAAAAAGAATGTGCTATGATTAAATGTCCTTATTGTAAGGTAAAATTGCCATTAAGTAATAAACAAGCTCTTAGTTTTGGCATGGCCAGAGGATTTACTATTAATAAGGCAAAGAAATTACGACTTATTCATGATTGTGTAGATAATCAAAGAAGAGATTTAGCAGTACTGAAAAAAAATAGTTATAACAAATTTCATCTAGAAAATGTTTCCTTGCAGACCAAAAAGGTCTTGTCTAATAAATCTTTGAAGTCAAAAGAGAATGCGATTAGACAAAACTATTTATCTAAAATTCTATTTTTGAAAAATAATGGGAAATTACTAGTTATTGATTATCACGCAATATTTTTAGAAATTTCTCAAAGAACTTGCAAAAAATATATGAGTTATTTTGATATAATCGCTGCTAATCAGGATTTATGCTATATTCTTTTTGTATTACCAATTATCAAAGCCAATCCAAAAATAATTGATTTCGGTTTTGAAGAGATTGATTCCTTCGATAAGTATTATAATTTTATTATATCTTTTTTAGCTAATCAAAATATGGATACTCTTAGAAGTGTCATAGCTACAAGACAACCTTTACTTTTGTCTAGGCGAACACTTAAATCCGCAATATCTCAGTTCTTAGCGATTCTAAAAAATTACTCTGATCGTAAAAATAAATTATATAAGTATACTTAATGGAGAACACCCTTACAATAATCTGTCTAAGATATTTCTCTCCCTATCTATTAATCCTCGACCCCTTTGTTGCTATGATTTCCTTTTGGCGAATCTCTACTATGTTTTAAATGAGTCTAGCACTTCATAATTAATGTTATTCATTCATTTTTGTACAAGTAGGGCACCATTGTTTTTTATGAATTATATCGCTCGGAGCCTTAGAAAAATCGTGTCCTAATTTGCACTTCCAATTCAATTTAGTTTTATTATTTACGTAATTATTGGAAATACACTTTCCTCCATAATTTTCTGCAATAGCTCTCATATCTTCAATAGTGTGTTTTTTCTTATCAGCACAGGTAGGACACCAACTAGTATTATACTTTACATTCGAAAAAGCCGCTTCCCACTCATGACCTTTGGCACACTTCCATTTAACTGGAAAATGAGTTGAAATATACGACTCTGCGAGGCAAGTGCCTCCTTTGGATTCAGCATAATCTTTCATTTCCTCTAATTTTTTACTATATATTCCTTTTATATCATATAAACAGGTGTCTAGATTAGAATTAATGTTTATTTTATTTGTTTGACATTCAGAGATTATAAAAGCAGGTAAATCTTTTTGCTTAACAGTATAAGGGATTTCTATTAGAGTCACATTATTCAATATACATAAATTTTTCTTTTTAAGATCATCTTCCTTTCTTGAATTTAAATTCTTGTTAAATTTATTTACTTTTTTAAAATGTTGTTGGCCCTGATATTCAAAAGCTAATTTTAAATCACTACAATATCCATCTAATTCCATTTGATTATTACGAGAATTTTTTAACCAATTAGGCCTATACTTTGGAAATTTATTATTAAATATTTTTTCAAAAATAGCTCTACATATTTCTTCACTACGATAAAATTGATTTGAACAAGTAGGGCATCTTCTTCCAGATACAATATTTTGGGCATTTGTTATATAATTATGACCATTTGCACATTTAACTTCGAGATGAGTTTTATTATTTAAATAATTGTCAGATAATAAAATCTCGCCTCTTTCAGAAAGCCTTTTTCTAATCTCATCAATACCTAATCTAGTATAGCTTCCTCTCTTTTCATTAAAACAATCATTACACCATTGTCCTTGAATTACATTGGAGGGTCTCATTTTAAAGATATGTCCTTTACTACACTTCCATTCTAAAAAACTTTGACTATTGACATATTCCTTTGAAAGACATACACCATTATGTTTTCTTGCTAAATAATTCATTTCAGAAATATTTGATCTTTGACTAATTCCTCTTCTAAGATTATAACAATCTTTACACCACGAGTTCTTATTTTTAACTTCATGTAAAGATGCCTTAAATGTGTGGCCTTTTTCACATTTCCAATCTAAAGGCGAATTTGCATTTAGATAAACGGAAGACACGCATGTACCATTTTTTTCAATTGCGATATTTTTTGCTATATCTAATGTTAATTTAAGCCAGGTCATATTACTAAAGTATTTTTGTAATTTAAATGTCTTTTTAGGGAATATGGAACAATTAATTTTTCTTAATAATTAGCATATCATTATCAATTTCTGTCTTTAGGTCGTCTCCCGCTTTCCATTTTAGTTGTTTGATTAAATCATTTGGTATTACGATCCAATGTTTTGTATATTCTTTCTCTTTATATGCTCTGGATTTTTGTTGTAGTAGTTTCATGAGATCAGTATCAACTAAGTAGAATATAAATATTTAGGTACCGAAAGCTTTATATACTAGTTTAGGTACCTAAAGTATAGGTGATCGGAATGGATGAAAAACAAGAACGAACTGAAATGTTAATAAGAAAATTTGGATTACAAGGGTTAATTAGAATAAGACAGGAATAAGCATACTTCACATAAAAACACATAATTATGGCAAGACCTACACTTCAACCGGATCATAGAAAAGAAAAGATTCTCATAACTATTGATAAAAGTATATACAATAACCTCAAAAATAAGCAAATTAAAATTTCTACTTATATTAATCAAGTTTTAAAAGTTGCTTTGTCGAATAAGAATGAAGATATAGGGGAGTTAAACAGCTTGGTGTCGCGTCGGGCTCATAACCCGAAGGTCGATAGTTCAAATCTATCCTCCGCTACTTTTG
>CAZKZU010000060.1:4612-7987 GCA_964557345.1 uncultured Methanosarcinales archaeon | reverse complement strand
AATGTTTTAAGAATTATCAACGAACCAACTGCAGCATCATTAGCTTATGGTTTAGATAAACAAGAAAAAGATCATACTATTTTAGTGTTTGATTTCGGTGGAGGAACTTTCGATGTTTCTATTTTAGAACTTGGTGGCGGAATCTTCGAAGTAAAATCAACTAATGGTGATACTAGACTTGGAGGAGATGATATTGATGATCTTCTTATGGATTGGATGTCAGTTGATTTCAAAAAGCATAATGGTATTGAATTAAAAGGAGATGCAAATGCATATCAAAGATTAAAAGAAGCAGCAGAAAAAGCAAAAATTGAACTTTCTTCTAAAACTTCAACTACAATTAGTATTCCGTTCGTAACTGCGGATGCAACTGGCCCTAAACATTTGAGTATGGAATTAAATAGAGCTAAATTTGAAGAGCTTATTGCACCAATCTTGAAAAGACTTGAAGGACCAACAAAAAAAGCAATTGAAGATGCTGGTTTAAAAGCAAGTGATATTGATAAAGTAATTTTAGTTGGAGGTTCAACAAGAATCCCAATTGTACAAGATATTGTTAAAAGATTAGCTGGAAAAGACGGAGATAAATCTGTTAATCCTGATGAAGCAGTTGCAGTAGGAGCAGCAATTCAAGCTGGTATTTTAGGTGGAGAAGTTAAAGATATTTTATTACTTGATGTGACTCCATTAACTTTAGGAATTGAAACTTTAGGTGGTGTAATTACTCCTTTGATTCAAAGAAACACAACTATCCCGACTAAGAAATCTCAAATTTTCTCAACAGCATCAGATAATCAAACTGCTGTGACAATTAGAGTTGGACAAGGAGAGAGACCAATGTTTTCAGATAATAGAGTATTAGGTCAATTTGATCTTTTAGGATTATTACCTGCTCCAAGAGGAATTCCTCAAATTGAAGTAACTTTCGATATTGATGCAAACGGAATTGTTCATGTAACAGCAAAAGATCTTGGTACTGCAAAAGAACAAAGTATTAAGATTACTGCGTCATCCAATTTAACTGAAAAAGAAATTGAAAAGATGAGAAAAGATGCAGAAGATCATGCTGACGAAGACAAGAAAAAGAAAGAAGAAATCGATGCTGTTAACGAAGCAGATAGTTTAGTTGCACAATTTAGACAAATGAAAACTGATTTAGAAGGAAAAGTTGATGCAAAAGATATTGAAGCTATTGAAACAGAAGTTAATGCATTAAAGCATTTAATTGAAGGAACAACAAAAGATGTTACTGCAATAAATACACAAATCGACAAAACTCAAAAAATAATGTCTGAAACTTCAGCTAAGTTATATCAACAAGCTGCTGCAAAAGCACAAGCAGAAAGTGCTGCTAAATCTTCATCTGAATCCGGAGCAAAATCGGAAGATAAAAAAGATAAAGACAAAGTAGTTGATGCTGATTTTGAAGAAAAGAAGTAAATAATTCGTCGATAAATTACTTATGGCTTAATGGCCATATATTTTTTTATATTTATATTATTATTTTTTTTATTTAATTATTATTTATTTTAAATTTTTATTATAGTATTACTTAAACTTTTTAAATAGAGAATTATATAATTATTACAAGGGGAATTTAAGTTTGAATATTGGACTAAATATTTCAACGTGAAATTAATATGATGCAAGATAAATTAAATAAAAGTGCGAAAGAAATTGTAGATTTTATTGCTGATAAAAAGAATGTTGCTATTTTTCATGATAACGATCCAGATGGGATTTGTTCTGGAGTTTTGCTTTCTAAATTTGTAAAATTAAAAGGAAAAGAAGTAAAGCTTAAACTTCATTTTACAGATAAATGTAAACCCTTTTCAGATATTTTTAATGACAAATTAATTAAAAATGAAATTGATTTACTTATATTTACCGATTTTAGTATTTCTGGCTATGGTTATTTTGATTTGCATTCAGAATTTGTAAAATCTCATCCAAATATTAAAATTATAGTTCTTGATCATCATGCAAGTCTTGCTGATTATGGTGTTGCAGAGAATGTTTTATATTTAAATTCAGGAGATTTTCAAAAAAATCCACATCCAGAACAATATTGCTGTTCTAAATTTGTATATGATTTAATTTTTGAAGTTGAGCCTGATTTTATTAAACCTTTTGATTGGATTTCTGCAATAGGAATTATTGGTGATCATAATCACATTAGTTATGGTAAATTTATTTGCGATGTAATAATAGAAGAAAATAAAAATATTGATTTAAAAAATTCTGCTGTTGTTAAATTACTAAATAAACGAACTGTTATGAAAGAAGTTGAAAAGCACCGAGAACTAAAACATATATTTATTCCCGAAGAGGAAGATGATTATTTAGCTACTCCTTTTGGTGTTGTTTCTAATTTAATTTTTTATGGTGTGGCAAAAGATAATGTTCATACTGAAAAATTGTTTGATGGTTTAGATAGTTCGAAAGATGTATTTGAATTTAAAGAAAAATTAAAAGAGTTTGAAAGTATACAAAAAGAAATTGATGATTATTTAGAAACATTTGAATATTTTATGAAAAGTCCTGAATACAAATCAGGAAAAAGTGCAAATAAAAATGAGTCTGATCTCAAGGTTTATGAAATTGAAATTCAAAGTAACAATAGAATTTCGTCAATAGTTGCTAATAAAATATCTGGAAAAGACAAGGATGCAATATTTTTTGTTTATCATTTACAAGATAATGGTATTTATCATGTTAGTGTAAGATTACAAACAGGCTTAGTTAATTTAGGAAAGATAATGGAAGAGTCGTGTAAGAATATTTTAAATTCAAAAGGTGGCGGACATAGAGCTGCTGCTGGTGCAATTATTCCTAAAAATTTATTTGCTGAATTTAGAGCTGCATTTTACGATGAAATTGATAATGTTAAATTAGTTGATTAAAAGATAACTGTGTGAAATATAGTATAGAGGATAAAATGGCTGAAAAAAATTATTATGATATTTTAGGAATTGCAAAGGGTGCATCAAAGGAAGATATAAAAAAAGCATATAAAAATATGGCTAAAAAACATCATCCTGATTTAAATAAAAATGATCCTAGTTCTGAAGCTAAATTTAAAGAAGTAAATGAAGCTTATTCTACATTAAGTAACGACGAGAAAAGAGCGCAATATGATCAGTTTGGAAAAGCTGGTGCACAAGGATTTAATGGTGCTGGTGCTGGAAGTTATGGTGGGGGATTTGGTGGTTCTGGATTTGAAGGCTTTGACATGGGTGGAGAATCTTTTAGTGACATTTTTGAATCGTTTTTTGGTGGACGTTCTAGAAGAAAAAGAGGCGCTTCACAAGGGTCTGATTTAGAATATGAAATTGAAATTACTTTAAATGAAGCATATACTGGTGGGAAAAAAAC
>CAZKZU010000060.1:0-4512 GCA_964557345.1 uncultured Methanosarcinales archaeon | reverse complement strand
TAAGGATAGATAAAAAATTAGAAGTTGATATGCCTAAAGGTCTTGATAATGGAAATCGTCTTCGAGTAAGAGGAGAAGGCGAAGCTGGCGAGAGAGGCGGACCGAATGGTGATTTATTTATTGTAATTTCCGTAAAAGATCATGAAATATTTACAAGAGAAGGAGTTAATATTCAAATGGATATTCCAATTTCTTTTGCACAAGCGGCACTTGGAGATAGTGTTGAAGTTCCAACAATTGATGGTGTTGCAAAATTAAATATTCCTGCTGGAACTGATAGTGGAACTTTATTTAAAATGAAAGGAAAAGGTATGCCAGATGTTAATGATCCAGATCAATTTGGTGATGAATTTGTGAAAGTTAAAGTCGAGACTCCTAAGAAGCTGAATAAAGAGCAAAAGGATCTTTTGACTAAATTCGAAGCATCATTAAAGGATAGTCCTTACAAGAAATTCTTTGAGAAAGTTAAAGGATTTGTTAAATAGGATTTTAGTTTAGTTTAGTTTTAATTTTTTACTTTTTTAATATTTTTGTAATATTTATTTGGAAGTATTGTTGGAAAAAATACGAGTGGTGCATACGGAATAATTTATTATTCTCAAGTATACTGCCAATTCGCTCTTCTGGTTTTATTTCGCTGGCGCTCAAGAATTGTCGCGACGCTCGTCACTTTCGCTCCTCGCTGCTCCTTATATTTCTGCGTTAGAATTGCTCATAAGCAGGCAGTATACTTTTTTAATTTTTTCCGGATGCACCAACTAATAATAATATTTAAAAATCCCTCTTGTTTCTTGTAGTTTAAGCAAGACTTCTTTAAACCTGCAAATAGGTTTTCGTTTTGTGATAAATGTGCACAACTGTCTATTGTTGCACGAGGAGCTTAAAATGAGTAGTATGAGAACAAATACATGTGGTGAATTAAGAATTAGTGATGTAGATAAAAAAGTAACTTTATGCGGATGGATGCATTCTAGAAGAGATCATGGTGGAGTTATCTTTGTTGACTTAAGAGATAGATATGGTAAATCCCAAATAGTAATTAATCCTAATGTTACTGGATTTCCTGTTGCTGAAAAATTGCGACGAGAAGATGTTCTTACAATAACTGGAATTGTTAGAGCTAGAGGAGAAGGTTTGATTAATCCAAAATTAGCTACTGGTGAAATTGAGATTGTTGCAGATTCTGTTGCTTTAATTAGTGCTTCTGAAACTCCTGTTTTAGAAATTGATGACGTAAAAATAGCTAATGATGATATTAGATTACAGTATAGATATTTAGATTTAAGAAGACCCGTTATGCAGCATAATATGATGTTTAGACACAAAGTTGTCTATACTGCTAGGGAATACTTTAATTCGAAGAATTTTATTGAAATTGAGACTCCTTTGCTTATCAAATCAACTCCTGAAGGAGCAAGAGATTATGTTGTGCCATCTAGAATCAATAAAGGAAAGTTTTATGCATTGCCGCAAAGTCCGCAGTTGTATAAACAAATTTTAATGATTTCTGGGTTTGATAGATATTTCCAAGTTGCTAGATGTCTTCGAGATGAAGACCTTCGTGCTGATCGACAACCTGAACACACTCAATTCGATTTAGAAATGAGTTTTGTTAAACAAAGAGATATTCAAGAAGTAATTGAAGGTTTAATGGTTCATATTTTTAAGAAAAATATGGGTATTGATGTTAAAACTCCGTTTAGAGTTATGGGTTACCGAGAAGCAAAAGATAAATATGGTTCTGATAAACCAGATCTAAGATATGATTTGCATTTAACTGATGTATCTGATATTGTTAGTAAGTCTGAATTTGGAGTATTTACTCAAGTTGTTGCTAATGGTGGAATTGTTAAAGCAATTAACCCTGAAAAGAATCTTGGACGAACTGAATTAGATGCATATATTGCATTTGCTCAACTTCAAGGTGCAAAAGGAATGGCTTGGATGAGAGTTACTGAAGATATGAAGTTAGATAGTAATATTGCAAAATATTTCTCTGAAGAACTTAAACAACAGCTTATTGATTTAGTTAAGCCTAAGCCGAATAGTATTTTAATGTTTATTGCTGATAAAAAAGATGTTTGTACTTTTGTTCTTGATAAACTTAGAAGAAAATTAGCTGAAGATTTACAGTTGTGTAATCCAAAAGAATTTGATTTCTGCTGGATAAATGATTTCCCTATGTTTGCATTTAACAAAGAAGATAATGCTTGGGAACCAGAACATAATCCATTTACTATGCCAAAACCTGAGTTTGTAGATAACTTTGAATCTTGCCCAGAAAAAGCACTTGGTGATATTTGGGATTTAACTATGAACGGTGTTGAGTTAGCATCCGGAGCAATTCGAGTCTCAAATCCAGAAGTTCAAAAAAGAATTTTAGAATTTATTGGAATTAGTTCTGAAGACGCAGAAAAGAAATTCGGATTCTTAATGAATGCATATAAGTATGGTGGTCCAGTTCACGGTGGTATGGGTATTGGAGTAGACCGACTTGTAGCTATGATGTTAGGATTTGCTGATATTAGAGAAGTAATTGCTTTCCCTAAAAACAAAAATGCTGAATGTCCAATGGATAACAGTCCAAACGACATTGATGACAAGCAATGGAAAGAATTAGGTCTTGAGATAACTAAGAAGAAATAAGGACTTTTTGTTCTTATTGTTTTTTATTTTTTTGTTAATTTAACTTTTTTTATTTTGAAGTATTATTTTTTAGTTGAAACCTTCTACGTTGATTTTCGAAAAGTTGTAATAAAACTTTATAAATCGTTAATTCTTCCTACCACTCCAGAGGGATAACTTATGGAAAATGATTTAGTTTCTTATCAAGGGCCATCGGATGTAATGTCTTATTATCATCCTGTTGATTTAATGACTCATATTAATCCTGAAATAGGTTCTTTAGCGTATGCATTATATGATAAGGTTGTTACTAAAGAAGATCTTATGGTATTAGCTAATTGGCGACAGATGCAATCTGATGAAAGAATTAATTATACAAACAATTTGACTGAAAGAATTAAGATCGCATCTGACGAGAGAAAGGTTGGAAGAGTTGCAGATATGCATGAGAATATGAATCGTGATTCTGAAAACGGGATGACTACTAGGAATAGTGAGTCAGAAAGAGGCATGACTAATAGGGCTGGAATGGAATTTGATGCTTATAAATCAATGAATCGTGACTCACAGAATGGAATGACTACTCGAGTTGAAATTGAAGCAAAAGCTTTAGTTGATGCTCAAAAATTAAAGTGTGTAATGAATGTTGAACTTGCAAAAGCATATCAAGCAGGTAAAATTCATATGTCTGATAATAATTATAGGGCAACAGTTGCAGAAGCAAAAGCATATAGTGATGCAGTTGTTGCAACTAAAAGATTGGAATCTGATACAGCACAACATATTTCTGATAACGAATTTAAGTCGCGATTTCACGATATTGAAAGAAATTATTTAATTAAATTAAAGGAAGCTGAAGAAATGCGAGCTGGTATTCAAATACGAGCTGATGCAGATTTACAAATTGCATATTTTAGACAACAAGCTCAAATAATGCGTGCAACATTATTATATAAAACTGAAAAAGTCAAAGCAGAAGCACAGGTTAGAATTGCAGAACAAGGAGCGCTAAGCGATATTGTTAGAAGTGCTGCTGCGACATTTATTCATACTAGAAGTAGAAGTTTTAATATTAAAGGAAGAAATGGCGGAACTATAGTTGATTTAGAAATATTTGTGGATTGAAAATATGGTACAAAATAAATCTGAATTCTTATCATTGGATAATATATTGGGTCAAGCAGGAATTGGTAATAATTCTACTACTAGTTTAGGAAATTCACAAATTCAAGTTCCTATTTCTTCACAAATTCGAAAACCTAAGGAGGTTGTTTTAATTTCTTTGTCTGATTGGACTACTGGAAGGTTGATAACCCTCGAGCCAAAAGTTCGGCCTTTAGAATGTCGATGTTTTTTTTATAATAAAGAATATGATAGAAATAATATTTATCCTGAAGTTATGCAATCTTTGCAAGAAAATTTAATTCCCTTTGCTAAAAATTATTATAAAAAAAATCCTGAGGTTGAGCAAGCATATATATTTCCAGAACCATGGTGTAAGCAGTTTATATTTGATAGCATTTCTGTTTTTAATGAAAATTGGTCTGGCAGTATTATTTTTCCAGATTTAATTGTAGGTGGAAAATCTGATTTTGAATTGCCCACGGATACTATTTACAATGTTAGGCAAGATATTAAGTTATTTTTATCAACTAATTTATCTGAAATAATTAACAAACGTGTTTTATTTCTTCCTTTTTTTATTAAAAAAGATGCTGACTTGTTAGGGATGGAGGTAAGAAATGGGGAGGTTACAAGTACTACTAAAAATTTTTATAAATTATTTTCAACTTATGATCATGGTGATGATATTGCAAAATTAATGCCTGTGCTTCAACAATCGCTTTGGCATTCATCTTATTAGTAAATAATATTCGGAGACTTAAT
>CAZKZU010000059.1:0-8037 GCA_964557345.1 uncultured Methanosarcinales archaeon | reverse complement strand
CCTATTTTCAAAAGACCTAGTAAAGGTCAAATTAAAGATATAATTAATGAAATTGAAATAGTCACAAAAAAGAAATTTAGAACTCTTGTTACAACGTTAACCAAGAGAATGGCTGAAGAGTTAACTGAACACTTAAGTGAAAAAGGAATAAAGGTTCGATACTTACATTCCGATATTGATACTCTAGAAAGAACTGAAATCATACGTCAACTTAGAGCAGGAAAATTTGACGTACTTGTTGGAATTAATTTACTAAGAGAAGGAATTGATATACCTGAAGTTGCACTTGTTGCAATACTAGATGCAGACAAAGAAGGATTCTTAAGAGACGCTAAATCTCTAATACAAATTATAGGAAGAGCTGCAAGAAATTCAGAATCAAAAGTAATTCTTTACATGGATAAAGAAACTGATTCAATTAAACAAGCAGTTATGGAAACAGAAAGAAGAAGAAAAATTCAAATTGAATATAATACTAAAAACAACATAACTCCAACAACTATTATTAAAGCAGTAAAAGAAGCAGACATAGAAATAAAAGATGTTAAACACATAGCTAAAAACGATATCCCTAAAATGATAACTGAATTCGAGAAAAAAATGAAGATTGCAGCTGATGAACTAAACTTTGAATTAGCTATATTTATTAGAGATAAAATTGATACGTTGAAGAAGAGATTGTAACAAAATATTAAACAGTAAAAATTATGTTAATTATAATAATAAAATTTAATTTAAAATATTTCTAAGAGCAAGTTTTTGTACAAGTTCCATTGGCACCGTTAGGATCTCCAGTTCCACCTAGACAAGTTAATGTCCCAATATTAGCCAAATTTGGACAAGTCGGAATAATAGCAATATCTCCACCAGCACCGCCTGTTATTTCTACTCCTCCACTATTTCCCCCATTAGCTAAAACAGATCCTATGTGAGTTGAAGCACCAGTAATTGTTATCGCTCCCGCAGCAGCGCCCTGGCGCATATTACTATTTCCTCCAGTTGAAATAATAGTTGTTAAATTTGAATCTTGAATTATTATTTGCCCAGATGGACTAGCTTCACCATACCCCGAAGTCACACTTGAATCATCTCCCCCAATGGACTTCAAAGAATTTATAACAGACCTAATCACAGAAATAGTTCCAACGGTGCCCAGACTCCAATCATTATTAGTGCCCGAACCAGAAAATATTGTTTGCACTGTTGAGTCTATAATTGTTATTTCACCAGTAGAACCAGCACCCCCACCCGAAGTTCCGGTCCTAGCGGAAGAGTTTATATCATTTACAATAGAATTAATTACTGTTATTGCTCCAGTGCGCCCACCCCAATAGTTCGCTATACCTCCAACTGATTTAATGCTTGTTATATTTGAATTTGTAACTGTAATTGGCCCAATCTCAGGATTATACCCACTACTAACTTCTCCTTGGGTAGCACTTATACTAACAATATTTGAATTAAAAATATTAATTGGACCAAGTTGTGCAGGTTCAGTCCAGCCGACATAATTTTCATCCTTACCATACTTTATACTTGTAATATTTGAATCATAAACTGTAATTGACCCTAAAGTGTGAGTTGCACACCCAGCATAATCTCCACTTTCATAAATCAAATTGGATACTTCGGAATTATTTACATCAATTGTTCCTGAAGTAGTATAACACCCATTTCCTTCCTTTGCAAATACACTTCCAACAGTGGAATCAATAAGTATTATTCTTCCAATTGGACCAGCTGGACCACGATAATCAACAGATGTCCCTCCAAATGAGTTTATGGAATTCAAACTAGAATTTCTTATTGTTATTGTTCCAGAAGAACCAGCCCCATTACCCCAAAAACCCAATTCAGCAATTTGATCCCCTCCACGAGAAATAACCGTCCCGTCAAGGTTTAAATTATTTAAAACTAAATTAGTGTAAGCAGGTAAACCATTTCCTTCCCCGTCTTGACCAAATCTTGAAGAATTAATATCTCCAGTTATTGTGCAATAATTTCCATTAATATTAACATCATCAACAGCAATTGTTAATTGAGAGGGACAACTCAAATCCTGAGTTAAAATATAATTTCCAGAAACACTAATAGGACTATCGCAATTAGAAATAATAGTATATCCTGATGTTGAAAGCTCACCACAAGAATGGTCCGGAGCTACCGGAGGAGTAACTTCTCCTTGAGAAACTGAAGTTGCAACTGAACTTCCTTCATTTCCTGAACTTCTAGTTGCACCCATATTATCCGTATAAGTAATTCCAACCAGCGGAGTTTGTTTAGTTGATAAAGTATAAGTTGAAGTATTTACAACAGTACAATTGATAATCATGCTTTGACCAACATTTAATACTATTGGTAAAGTAGGATTTGTGTTAGAAGAATTACAAGTTAAGCTTGATTGATTGTTAACTCTAAACGAGGTTACAGTAATTGTATCATAATAATTATTCTTTAGTTTGAATAAAGAGGAATCTGTTCCAATATTATAAGATTCAATTCCAACAGTATCTGTTGCTAATTTCAAATCTGAAACTTTTTTACCAGAACCAGCACCAATTCCTGGGAAGCCACCCATTGTGTTTACGACTACAAGTGCGATAACTATAACTACGGCTAATATAATTAGGTATTCGGTAGCTGTCTGCGATTTTCTTACCATAGTCTTCAAAGTAGTCTCTCCCGAAAGCATATTTTGTAAAAGGAGTTTATATATTTTATGTTAATCCCCCAGTAAATCTAATAATAATGTTTTATGCAAAAAAAATATTCTAAAAATTATACAATAAAAACCTAACTCTTTTTCTTTCCAACCCAGCCAAAATTCCTAAACAAAATCAATAAAACCCCAACGGTAATTATCATCATTAAAATCAAAATTTGATATGCATGTATATTAGTTTGAAAAGGAAGAGGAACATTCATTCCAAAAAAACCAGTTACAATAGTCATTGGCATCATTAATGCCATCACAATAGTTAGAATTTGTATGCTTTGATTTAATTTATTGGAGTTTAAAGCCAAATTAGTATTTCTCATTGCTTCAATTTGTTTTAAATATGCATTAAGTCCCTGGTTAGATTTGTATGCATGATCATGAACATCTGCAAAATAAGGAATTAATCCATTTGAAATAAAATTGTCAGTTGGCTTTTTTAACATAAGACACATATTAGTAATAGAATCAGTAGCATGACTAACCTCTAATACTAACTTCTCTTTTTCAAACAAAATTTTTAATACATCAGAATCTTGCAAACTCAAGAAATCTTCCTCAATTTTATGCAAATCATCAGCAATAGTTTCTCTGACAACTACGTATTTATCTACTTCTTTATCTAAAATATAATGCAAAACATAATCTTCCCCTTTTGATAAAAGAGATTCTAATTTTTTAGTATTTTTCATTAAATTAAATATAGTATCATTAGATTTAGTAGATATTGTAATAAGAAAATTTTCACCATCTAAAAAATATATATAATAAAAACCCACTTCTTCATTATTTTTAACTTCAATACAACGCATTGCAACATAAGTAAAATCATCAAATTCTTCATATTTAGTTCTAGATATACCTGTAATAATACGCTCTTTTAAAGTAGGGTGAAAATTACAAAATAAACCAATTTTCTCAAAATCAGAATCAGTTGGTTTTTCTATATTAACCCACATCTTTTGCTTTAATGAATGGAAAGACTTAGCCTCAGAAGAAGTAATGGAATTAAAAGAATTTAATTTACCATTCCTGTACGCAAATATATCTATCATTAATGCAAATTTTGAATCCGAACCTTATAAATATTGCGAATTTCATTACAAAATGAGAAAACTATTAAATACGATAACATAAAGTCAAATATACTATGGACCTAAATATACAAATTATTGAAATACTTTCCGCTAATCAAAAGCCTCAAATCTATAAATCAGATAGCAGAATCAAAAATGCAGTAATTCGATCAATACTAGAGCTAGTTACATTTGACTTACTAAAAACTGATTCAAAAGGCCTAGTTTTAGGCAAAAATATCTCAACTCTAAACACACTATCAAATTATGACACACTAAATTTACTTGAAAGTGCAATCATTTCATTTACTTTTATCACACTAGATGAATATGTAGTAAATTTAATTAAAAATATAGATTACTTAGGACAATGTTGGTACACGCCACAAGAAATGGCAAAACAGCTAGAACTAAAAACTTTACATAAACATAATAAAGAAAAGGTACGGAGATTACTTGATGGATTAGTAAAAGAAGGTATTTGTATAAAGATGACAGACAAAAAGTTTAATAAAAATTACAGACTAATTTATACATATAAAGGATAGTCTTTAGAAGACAAAAGTAAAAAAAATGGTAATAACAAACTTTCATGCAAAATATTATGCAAATGAATTAATTAGAAAAGCACCATCTGATAGTATTGATAAATTTACATCAACTCTTGCTGCATCAAAAGTTGACTTAAATCCACATCAAATTGATGCAGCGTTATTCGCATTTAAATCTCCATTTTCAAAAGGGGCAATTCTCGCCGATGAAGTTGGTCTTGGAAAAACAATTGAAGCAGGAATTGTTTTAGCACAAAAATGGGCAGAAAATAAAACTAAAATAATAATCATAGCTCCATCATCATTAAGAAAACAATGGTTAGAAGAATTGGCAAATAAATTCTTTTTAGATGCGGTAATAATGGATACTGAATCATTTAAAGACAATTTAGAAAAAGGCAAATCAAATCCCTTTGATCAAAATAAAATTGTAATATGCTCATATAATTTTGCAAAAATAAAAGAAGACAATATTAAAAAAATAAATTGGGATTTAGCAGTTATCGATGAAGCTCATCGTATGAGAAACATTTATAGAAATACAAATAAGATTGCTAAATCAATTAGCACAGCACTTGGAGAATGTCCCAAAATCCTTCTTACAGCAACGCCACTTCAAAATTCCTTGCTTGAACTTTATGGTCTTGTAAGCATAATTGACCCGCATGTTTTTGGAGATATTTCAAGTTTTAGAAGTCAGTTTATCAAAGTAACTGAAGACGATAAAATTAACTATGGAGACTTAAGAGAACGACTTGCAACGATTTGTAAAAGAACACTTCGAAAAGAAGTTTTAGAATACATTAAATATACTTCACGATATGCAATTGTTCAAGAATTTAAACCAAGTAAAGAAGAACAAGAATTGTACGATTTAGTTTCAGCATATCTTCAACGTCCTAAATTATATGCACTTCATCCTTCACAAAGACATCTTATGACTCTTGTCATGCGACGCTTGCTTGCATCCTCATCATTTGCAATCCAAGGAACATTGAAAGCATTCATCAACAAATTGTATTTGACAATTAATGATGGAAAAATTAGAGATGTCAAAGAACTAATTGGCGAAGAAGTTGAAAATTTCGAAGAACTAGATGATGATGTTTCTGAAAGAAAAAAAGACGATGATTCGGAAGAAGAAACTGAATCATATGATGAAAAATATGGAAATAAAAGAAATGCTGAAAAAGATAAAAATGGCAAAAATAAAGACGAAAAAATTAGTGCTAATGAAAAAAATCAATCTGAAAAAACAGTTAAAGAACTAAAAGAAGAATTAAAATATAGAACTCACCCTATTTCTGCAGTCGAGAAAGAAGAAATTAAGATGGAAATTGCTGAACTAAAACTATTTATTGATTTAGCAGAAACTATTCAAAAAAATGCAAAAGGAGAACAAGTCACAACTGCATTAAACAAAGGTTTTGCTAAATTAAAAGCAATTGGAGCACCAGAAAAAGCACTTATTTTTACTGAATTTAAAAGAACACAACGCTATTTATTTGACCTGTTATCAAAAACGGAATTCAAAGGAAAAATAGTTATGTTTAATGGAACTAACGACGACCCGGAATCAATTGCTATATACGAGAAATGGTTAGAAAAATATAAAGGAACCGATAAAATTACTGGATCAAAAAGTTCTGATATAAGAGCAGCACTTGTAGACCATTTCAAAAACAGTGCACAAATTTTAATTGCAACGGAAGCCGCATCTGAAGGAATAAATTTACAATTCTGTTCACTTGTTATGAACTACGATTTACCATGGAACCCGCAAAAAATAGAACAAAGAATTGGAAGATGCCATAGATACGGACAAAACTTTGATGTTGTTGTAATCAACTTTGTAAACAAAGCAAATGACGCAGATAAAAGGGTGTATGAACTTCTAGATAAAAAATTAAAACTATTCAACGGTGTATTCGGAGCAAGTGATGAAATTTTAGGAATTTTAGGAGATGGAATCGATATTGAAGGAAGAATTAATCAAATCTATCAAGGATGTAGAACTTCTGAAGAAATCAAAACTTCGTTTGATAATTTGCAAAAAGAATTGGATGAACAAATTGCAAATGAAATGAAAAAAACAAGAAGAAAATTATTAGAAAACTTTGATTTAGATGTACAAGATAAATTAAAATTATGTTTAAAAGAAAGTAAAAATAATCTTTCCACATTCGAGAACATGTTATTTGAAATAACACAATTTGCATTAGAAGATAATGCAACATTTAATGAAAAAGAAACTTCTTTTGAATTGCTAAAAAATCCATATAAAGATATTGACGTACCTCTTGGAAAATATAAAATAGGAGGAAAAGGCGGAGACAAATTCAATTCATACATGCTAGGTCACCCACTTGCACAAAAAATAATTGCAGAATGTTTCAAGAATAGAGGAGATATGAGCGAAATTGAATTTTACTTAGATTCTAATGATACTGCAAACAACACAGTAATAATAGACAATAAAATAATAGATGATAAAACAACTCCAGCTGTTGCAAATAGCGAAATACCTCAATCAACAAAAACCGAACCTATTACTAATTCTAGTACTACCTCTACTCCAAATACAAAATCCAAAAGATCAAAGAAATCAATTTTAGAATCATTCCAAGGAAAAAGCGGAGATTTAGAATTTTGGAAAATGAGAATTAGAGCATTATCAGATGAAGAACATTTATTTTTCATTGGATTTGCAGATGATGGAACAGTTCTAGATGATATTGATGCAAAACAATTATTTAACCTTTCTGGAAAAGTAATTAAATCAAATATTAAAGTTAAATCAGAATATAAATTAAAAGCACACTTTGAAGAGAAAAGAGTCAAAGTTGAAAAAACTATCACTGAAAAAAATGCAAGATACTTTGATGAGGAAGTTGGAAAACTAGATATGTGGTCAGAAGATAAAAGACAAAATCTTAGAAGAATATTAAACGAACTAGATGATAAAATCTTACTATTAAAAAAAGAAGCAAAACTTTGCCAGGATCTTGCAGAAAAAGTAAATAAACAAAAAGAAATCAGAGCTTTAGAAGACAAAAGAGAAAGCGAATGGAAAAATTATGATAAAGAATATAAAAATATAAGCATACAAAAAGACCTACTTCTCGAAGGCCTTGAGGCAAGACTAACCCAAAAAGTAAATTGTGAAAGAATATTCTCTATAAGATGGAAATTGATTTGAAATATAAATTAATCTTGCAAATTAGTACTTAGCAAATACATTATTAATTATAAAAAGCGAAACTATTATAAACAAATTATACAATAGTTAAATATACAAATGGAAAACATTGAAAAGCCTAAACCAGTAGATAAAATAACAATTACATACAAAATAATTCTTGGAATTCTAGCACTAATATTTTTAGGACAAACATTTAATTTATTTAACGTCATACCTACTGATAAAGCATTAGCCCTTACTGGACAAAACAATACTGCTGCAATAATATTTCTATCCATTTTTCTATCATTTGCTTTATATTTTGCTATTAACGTAATACTTGATTTCCTGTACTCTGCATTCCTTAATGAAGAAATATATGAAAAACAAGGAATCAAATTTCTAAGCACATTTATTATTGCATTTTTCACTACATGGATATCTTTTTTTACATATGGACTATTCATTGCATTCAAAGTTTTCCCAAATCACTTTGGAAATGAATTTCTCAAC
>CAZKZU010000058.1:5046-8439 GCA_964557345.1 uncultured Methanosarcinales archaeon | reverse complement strand
CATCTCTTACAGCTACTCCTACAGCAATTGGATTTACTTTATCAGTAGTTGTTCCTGTTGCAGTTTTAGTTACTGTTGCAGATGTTGGTGCAGCGAATACATTGTAAGATACTTCCCCATCTTCATTTTTAGGTACGTATAATTCAACATATTTACTATCTTGTGCTTCAGCTTTTGCATATGTTCCGTAGTCAGTCAATAAATAATCAAAGTCATTATTTCCGTCAGACATACCGCCGTCAATAGATACTTTGAATTTATCGTCAGCAGTGTTCAAATCAACATAGATATCAATTTGGTCAGCTGCAACTTTTGTAGCTGGACTATAGATTCCTTCTTGAGCTTCGTTCAGATAAATGTATTCATCATAATCAGTTACTTCTGATACATTTAAAGAATGATATCCGCCTTGTACAAAGATAGAGTCTAAAACAGTTGCATCAGTTAAATCTAATACAAATTCTGAATCAGTTGCATCAACAGTTCCAATTACAATGTCTGAATCAGCTAAATCATCAGCTAATTTGTAATCTTTTGAAACACTTGTCATCAAGTTTTTCAATGTAACTGTGTCATCACTAGTTGCAGCTGCAGAGATGTTTTCTCCTTTATCAAATCCTGTAACTTCAAAGAATACAGTATTTGTTTCTCCACCAGATAATTCGTTTACAAAGAATATTTGATTCTTATATAATGTTTGAGAATCCATTCCTGAAGCATTGTATAATATACCATCATATCCTTTTGCATTCCTATCTAAATCAAATGGAGTTTCTACATCATTGTCAGAATTTGTTTTTAACAAAGTTGCAGTGTATTTATTGTCATCATTGTTAGTAAAAGTAACTTTTAAATCTTTACTTCCGCCTTCAATTTTAACCATAGATTTTGCAGCATCGTTTACGTCATAATTTGCACCATCAAATAATACTTTGAAAGTTCCAAATAATGGGTCTGAAATAGATTTTCCTGGTAACAAGTAATTAGTTTCATCAAATCCAGCTACATCTTCATTCAAGTCACTTGGAGTATATGTAATTTCAAGGCTTGATAATTTAGTTGCACCAGTTAAAGTTGCGCCTAAACCAGAAATTGCTTCATCATTGATTTTAACTTCATCATCTTGGATTTCAACTTTCTGACTTCCTACAAAGATGTTTGCAGATGCAGATAAAGTTGGAATGTTTGTTACAAATAAGTCTTTAACGTATAAGTCTAGACCATTGATTGTAGTTGAAACACTGTCACTTACAGTTTTTCTTACACCATTAACATCTAAGATAATAGTTGGGTCTGTTGCATCAGAATTTGCTCCTACAATTTCAATAGTATAGGATTTTCCATCTGCTGTAATAGTCTTTGGAGTATTTAATTCCATATATGAAGTTACATCTGCACCATATAAAATTAAATCATTCACAGTACTATCTTTATCAACAGTAAAAGATTTACCTAATAAAGAAATTGTTTCAGAATCATCTAAAGCAGATACATCTAAGTCTCCACCAGTGAAAGTTGCAGTGTAAGTCCATAATGCAGTATCAGTCATATCCATTCTTAAAGTAGGATCATCTAAATCAGCATCAGCGTCATCATAAACAACAGCAGCGTCAGAACTAAACACTAACTTTTGTTCATAATCATAGTCGTCTCCATCTTCATCGCTAACAGTTTCATCAGCTAATAAAGTTGAAAAGTCTGCGTCTGTGAATTTGGCTTTTGCATTTTCTAAGTCTCTACCTAAATATAATCTGTCACTTGAAGTACCAAAAGAAACTCCGCCTTCTACAGATGCTGTTGCGCCTGTACCTGTTACAGCTACTTGTGTTACACTTGCTGCTTGTAAAGATGTTGCAATATCTAATGCTCCTAAGTAATCATCAGTTGAACCTGATCCAATTACTAATTGTACATTTGCCATACCATTCGCTACGAAAGGTGCTGGAAATTGTTCTAATGTTGCGGATGCACTAAGCATAGTTGAACCTAGCATAGCTGTTCCGATTGCAATTGCTGCAATTTTTTTTATAGTTTTTTTTACGTTCATTTTATAATACCTCACAGTATATTCGATACTGTCCGTTTACTATAGGCTAATATAGATGTGAGCGTCTAGCTCCGTAGGTTAGGACGAAATAGTTATTTATAAACCTTTGTAACCACTGGCTAGAGAAAGGGAGGCTGTTTATAAGGAATTTAAGTCAGTATAAATTGAATCTCTCTTATCGCCTTTAACTATAATGACTAGACTCTGTTGATAATCTACGATATAAAGAAATCTATAAGAACCAATTCGGTATCTAAAAATATTAAATCCTTCTGCACCTTTTTTAATATATTTTGAATCAGAAGGAACAGGAGTTTCTTCTAATCGCTTCAGTCTCTTTAAAATACGTTCTTTATCAAGAGCAGGTAAAGAATTAATAAAATCATCTGCTTTTTTGTGAAACTCGATTAAAAACAAGTTATAACCTCCTTGTTTTTCCCTTTTTATGCGCATCTATTGCTTCTTTTATATCCTTTTCATCTTCATCGCTTAACATTAAATCAGAGTCAAAAAGATGCTTTTTAATATATTTTAATTCTGATTCAATGGATTCTAATTTTTCCACTATTTGTCTTAATTCGGATTCTGCCATGATAAAAGAAGTTAATATGCTAATATATAAATATTCTTCAAAATATTTCGGAATATATTAAAAAGGAATAGAAAAACTAAATTTCTATTTATAAGCAAAAGCAGCCATTAAAGAAGTAACAATCTTCTCAAAATACACAGGAGATACTTCACCAACTTTCTTGCGAACTAAATTTTTATTAACTGAATAAATTTTATCAATACGAACTCTCGAATCAAATAATAACTTTCCCTTAGAAATATCAGAAGAAGTCATATTCAAAGAAAAAGGAACATCTTTTAGCACACTCGTAATTGGTACCACAATACAATCATTAGTACTACTATTAATCTTAGCAGTAGAAACTACTATGGCAGGCCGAACTTTAGATTCAGCGAAATCAGAATAAGGACAAGTCACAATAACAAGATCACATTGAGAAACTTCCATCAATAGTCCTCTTTCAAATACTCATTCCAACGTTCATCGGACTCATTATCCCAAAGTTCACGCAATGATTCAGCACTCGCTAATCTAAAAACTTCAAGATCATCAGAAATTTCTTTTTCAACTTTTGAAGATTTTTCAAGAATTATTCTATCAGCAGTATTTATTATAATAAGCTCATCTCCTTTGTGAATGTTCAAACTATCTCTAATTGCCTGAGGTATAGAAATCTGCCCCTTATCTGTTACCTTCACTGTTTTTAACATATCAGAAGTAAGAATTTCCTTACTTATAAAGTTTTCTGCAATTTCTGACATAATACACCTTA
>CAZKZU010000058.1:0-4946 GCA_964557345.1 uncultured Methanosarcinales archaeon | reverse complement strand
TTCTTGCAACAGCACTCCAATTAATCTCTGAAAATTGATCCATCTTAGTTTTAAGCTCCGAAGGAATTGATAATGTCATATTTACCATAGTTCACACCTCACGCATAATATGTGTAATATGTGCAAATATTTAAATCTTTCCTTTAT
This sequence comes from uncultured Methanosarcinales archaeon, assembly GCA_964557345.1. Lineage (GTDB taxonomy): Archaea > Nanobdellota > Nanobdellia > Woesearchaeales > DATGWN01 > CAZKZU01. The sequence continues at coordinate 4,799 of CAZKZU010000058.1, read as the reverse complement.
GTTAGTTAAATTTAAGCTATTATAATTATGTGCAAGAAAAATTCGAAAGAAACAAAAACAAATTGAAATTTTCAGAAAATAATCCAAAGATTTCCAATTGCGGTTAATAATTTAGCAGGATTTTCAATTTATTTTGGGAAGCGAGTAATTTCATTAGTTCTTACAACAAATCAAAAATCTAATTTAGAAATTAGCAGAATAGTTATTTATAAGCACTAAACTCATCTGGCAGGCTAAACTTTGTCTTAGAATAAACAACATCTTCAGCTTCAGAAATTGCTTTTTTACATAATTCAGTCATATAGGAATACTTACTTGAAACTTCTTCAATCTGAATCATAGCCCCATACCTTGCTTTTTCTCGTTCATCAACATCAGAACTTTCATCTTTATCTTTGTACACAACAATACGATTTATATATTCATCAGAATAGTTAATAAGTCCAGTAGCTTTTGCATACTTTAAGAATGCAGCAGTGCAGCGTTGACTTCTACTTTCTATACCGAATTTAGAAAGAATTGCTAGAGCACAATAATAAAGAGTATAAAACCATTCTTCAGGAATTTTATAATCAAAACCTCTTTCTTTATACAATACACATAATTCTAAATTTTTTTTAGCTTTGTCAATATATTGCCTAGCTTTTTTATCATCTGGTAACAGTATTAGCAAACCTTTGTGCTTCTTACCTTTATCTTCATCGCTTTTTGCATTTTTGAAACATGCACTAACTTCATCAACCATTAGGCACACCTTTGACAAATTGAATAAATTTATCCTGTCCAAATAGCACAATTCCTTTTTTAATTGCATCAACTGATGCTGCATGTTTTTTGGAAACTAAATTTCTGAACTCATTAACAGTATAATTTATAGCATGGATTTTTTTTGCTTGACTTAATTGCACTTTTCCAAGTAAATTATCAATCTCTACAAAATTATTTTTATCAGAAACAACGCTTAAAATATCTATATCTCCAGCATCTTTTGGAGAAGTCAATATGCTTCCATATACAACTAAAAAATCAACTTTACTCTCAAGCTCAGCAAAAGTATCCAACCATCTTTGGTTAGACATAGCTTCCTGAGAAATTGCTAAAGACAAAGTTTTCTCAAGTAGAAGATTATCCCAATTCAGTTTTATGCCATAGGCACTTGTTTTTCCTTTTCCAATAGGAGTCAATATCACTAATTTATCAGATTCTAATTTTTTAAGGACTTTCCACATGCCAACTCTACTTATTTTAACCACATCTGCTAAAGAGGTCACAGTTTGCTGAATCAAAAAATTTTTTAGCAATATCATCAATATTTTAGTATAATTCGCTTGTTTTGCCATAGTCACTATTAACACCTAGTTAACAACTATTAACTATTAGTTAGCAGAGCTTATATATTTTTCGCTTTTAACGTATGTGAAGTAATAAGCAAGATTTATATTACTTATTTAACCAAATTAGAAAAACATGCAGATTTTTCGAAAATTAAGCGATAACTAAAACAGATTTTCAATCATAATTTTCTAGTGAGTCCTTTTTTATAATCTTCTTTTCCAGCAATAATATCCTTTTCATCTTCTTTAGTTAGAATTAAATCTAATTCATCATTAGACATAGAAGTATCTCCTTTAACAAACCTACCTTCTTCAAGGTCTTTTTCTCCTTTCGCTATTTTTTGAATTTTAAGAATAGCGTCTTTAACCTCTGAATTATCTAAATAAACATTCCAGCGTTCATCAGACTCATTATCCCAAACCTTTCTTAAAGAACTTTCACAAAGAAGAGACCAATCTTTCAAATCATCTTCAACTTCATCAGAGACCATACCGAATAGTTAGAAAAAGGAGAAATATAAAGTTTGTGGAAAAACCCACAGGTCAACCACCAGCGCGAGATATATAAAGGAGAACGAGTATCCTGAATAGTAGGTGATAATGATGACTATAAACAATTCCCTTGCAGTATTTAATGATAAGAAAATCAGAAGAATTTGGCACAAAGAGGAATGGTACTTTTCAGTAGTTGATGTTATTGAAGCATTAACAGATAGCACTAATCCAAGAAATTATTGGAATATGATTAAAATACGAGAAAAGGAGGATGGAATTGAGTCGTACACATTTTGTGTACAACTGAAATTACAATCAAATGATGGTAAATATTACGAAACAGATTGTGCAAATACAGAAGGGTTATTCAGAATTATCCAATCCATTCCTTCTCCTAAAGCAGAACCATTCAAACTATGGCTAGCAAAAGTAGGATATGAAAGAGTTCAAGAAATAGAAAATCCTGAACTAGCACAAAAAAGAATGCGAGAACTTTACAAGGCGAAAGGATATTCTGACGAATGGATTGAAAAGAGAGTTCGAGGAATTGCAGTAAGAGATGAACTAACTGGAGAATGGAAGAAAAGAGGAGTTCAAGAAGAAAAAGATTATGCTATCCTAACAGCAGAGATTTCTAAAGCCACTTTTGGAATGACACCAAAAGAATATTCAGAATTCAAAGGGCTAAAAAGAGAAAATCTAAGAGACCATATGACGGATTTAGAACTGATTTTTTCCATGCTAGGTGAAGCATCAACTACTAAAATTGCCAGAAGTAAAAATGCACAAGGATTTGTTGAGAATAAAAATGCAGCAGTTAAAGGCGGAACAGTTGCAAAAGTAGCAAGAAACGAACTCGAAGAACAAAGCGGAGAAAGAGTATCGACATCTGAAAACTATTTAGATAAGCCAGAAAGTCAAAAGAGATTAGAACAAAAGAAAAAATGACAAAAATCATGAAGAAAAAAGAGAGCACTGTAATAATACAAGCACCCACATTAGACACTATATTCATAGTAGAAAATATTCTTAAAAAAGCAGGACAATTAGTAACAGTTGCAGAACTTAAACGAAAACTTTCAATAAAAATAGCTCACAAGGCATTATTAATAATTCTAGACTACTTACAGTTAAGTGGAAAAATAATCATCGGAACAAAAGGAATTCTTTGGATTTTTAAGGAGAGAAAAGAGCTTAAGGATTTAATAAAAAAAGGAACAGAATTATAAAAATCCCAGCTATTAGGAAATTCCGAATAGCTCAAAATTTAAGCATAAAAAAGAAAATAATCTATCCCTTAACAAATATCCGATGTTTCTCAAGACCTTCAATTTCCTTTAAGATTCTTTTTACTACGATTTCTTCAGGATTAGGCATTAGCTTAACACGTTTTTTAAGATCTTCAAAGCCAGTAAAAGGAGTTTCTTCTCTTGCGTCAAGAATTTCTTTCATGTGCTTTTTTCCAAGACCTGGCAAAAGTTCTAATTGATGCATCCTTAAACTTAAAGGACCTGATTTATTAAAAAACTCAATAAATTGAGCTTCATTTTTCTTTACTATATCAAGAATAGTAAATTTTAATTCGTTTGAAGCAGTATTAGTTAACTTATCAAGCTCAATTTTTCCGTTAATATGATGAACCTTATCTCTTTTACCTTCACCAATATAAACTTCTTCACCTGGATTTAAGAAACATTCTTTCTTTGGAACTAATTCTAGTAAGACTAAGTATTTTTTACCAATAGCTTGTGCTATAGCAGTTTTTCTATGAGCAGGCACTGAGGAATTTGAATATCCGTTAGGTAAATAGTCTAAAACTATTGCTGTTTCTTCTTTTTTAGAATCTACCCGATTATCATTATGACTAGCTTGTACGTTCATGTATTTACCCCCTATAACTATTTTTATCAGCTGCAAGTATATAAATCTTTCTAAAAATGAAATTGATAGCCCAAAAACAAAAGTCAAGAACAATTATTCATGAAAAACTATAGGAAATGGCAAAGGAAAACATTTATATATAAGGAGCACTATGAAGTAGTAAAATGACCTTATACACTCCTTTTCAAGACTTGAGCTATGAACTTAGAAAGAAATCAGAAGCCGAAGAAAGATTCTTAGAATTAATAATACCTGGATTTGAACAGTATGTTAAAACTAAAAAAATTAAAGGAATAAAACCACTAGAAGTTGCAAAAACTTTAGTTAAAGAATTAGAAAAAGAAAAAAATAGAAAACACAGAAAGGATTGCAGTTCAATTAATGTTAATATAGTAGTACAAAATATTTACCAACATATGATCGCAGATAAAAATGGCGCAAACATACAAATAAATTCAGGCACAAAAAATATTGCAGAATTAACAATAACTCAACCAGGAGTAGAGGCGTGGAAGCTATTACGACTTTGTTATCTAAAAGAAAAAGATTACCAAGACTTAGCAATCAAAGATCCACCAAGAGTTCTAGTTACACCAGGAGCAGGAATTGGAAAATCAAACTGGCTATTAGAAGGAAATACAAGATGCTTATACGCATATCTTCACGGAACACAAGATATACACGTAATGACTGCAGCAGTTACACCGAGAGAAATTGCTCAACAAATTGCAATGAATCACAATATATCAGCCACTATCCTTGAAGAAAGATTTGGAAATTCAAGCGTAAATGCACTTCAACAACATTTGTATAATGATTTAATCGAAAGATATAAAGAATTAAAAATTAAAAAATAGTTAATATTTTAAGACTATGGAAAAAGTAGACATACAAAGATTGCCGCTAGAGGATATTATCCAACTAGATGCATTCATAGTAAAAAGAAACATCCTTGGCCAAATATCTATGCAAACGTTAATCAGACCTGAGAATAAAGTACATGGTGAAGCACCATATATAATAAAACAGTCTAATCTAGCGACCTTTTTGGTTTCAGCATTGTTCCCAACACAAAATGGGATTTCTCAA
>CAZKZU010000057.1:0-8538 GCA_964557345.1 uncultured Methanosarcinales archaeon | reverse complement strand
CATAGGCATCTAAATAGCCATACAAAACAATTCCGTTTAAAATATTATTCTTCAGTTCTTCCGGATACGCCGAAAATTTTTGTTTAAAATGCAATTGAATTCGCCTGTTCAATTTTTTCTCATATTTTTGCAAATCAATAACACATTCACTGCTTTCCACAAATAAATCAATATCACTAGAAATAGAATCCTCTCCTTTTTGAAAACTTCCAAATAAAACAATTGAATTCGGCTGACATTTATCAACAAGAACCAACAACAATTCAGACTTCTTCAAAATTTCAAGATTATACAATTTCTTGTAATGAATAAATTCCTCATTTCTTCGATTAGCAAAATAACAAGGATTCTTTTTATTTCCAAACTCTGCAAATCCTTTTAATATAATTTTAAGATCAATAAGCGTATCCAAATGCACCTTTACCGAAGTATGAGCTAAACCAATTTTATTAGAAATCCCCATTAACTCAAACTTTTTCTCCGGATTATCAAAAAAAACACTTACAACGTTCCATAAACTACATTTGTCTAACATGATTACATTAAAGTAATGGCTATTATATAAATGTAATGTATTAAAATATTAATAAATTAAAATATAAATCCATAATCACTTCTCAGCAATATTCCAAAATGCATCAAAATACGCTTTAAATCCCTTCGTTATCTCTGGATTTTCTATTAAGAATCCCAAAGGATTTTCAGACATAAAGAAAAGAAAAGATTTGTGTTTATAAAAAACTATAATCATAGAAGAAATCAAATACGATGGTAAATACCTTATTTCTGAATTTTTTATAGCAGATTCAACAAGCTGTCCTTTAGTTTCATTATTAGCAAGCATATTTACTTTGATTTTTTTTTCAGCTCTTTGTCTATGAAAATTTTCAAAGAAAAATTTAGTTTTTTCAGGCATAGTTCCATAATTTGAGCCAATTACAAAATATTCTTCTCCAGATTCCAATTCATCAAGCAAGTTAATATAGAAATTTTTAATTGAAGGAAAACCTTCAAATAAAGTAGCATCTGATTTTTCTTTTGAATTTTCAATTTGCAATGTTATTTGAGGCAAAATCTTTTCGATCTCTTTCTTCTTCGCATCCAAATCTTTTTCTTTTTCCTCAATATAATTAATAATCATTTTAGGATCAGCTAATTTGAAATACTTTACTTCTCCCTTTAGTACATGCCCAACCAAACCTTTCTTTTCAAGCCGATCAAGAATCTTATATACTTTAGAAGAAGAAACAGACGCCTCCTTTGAAAGCGGACCAGTTTTTGTAAGCCCTAACTTAACTAAAGCAAAATATACCTTAACTTCACCTTCAGTCAAACCAATACTCTCAAGCAATTTTTGATCCATATTTACTCACTATGGTTCTGCGATTTATAACTCTTTTGATTCTACGACCCCCCAGGGTTGCGATAAGATTTAAATAGTTGTTTCCAACTTTAACTATTATCAAGTAAGAACAATTACTTGCTTGAAAACAAAAAAAGAGGAGAGAAAAATGATAACAAAAACAACCAAAACAAAAAAACTACAAACAGAAATGAATCCTTTAGTTAATGCAATATTATTAAAAGGATCAAAAGGATTAGATGCAATTTTAGAAGATCTTACTTGGTATGAAAGATCACCTTCACACACTGAATTATATCAAGCAATTTCAAAAATTCCAGATAAAGTTTCAACCAAAGTAAAAGAAGAATTCTGCACTTACTTAGCACCAATTCAAATCGCTCAAGCAGGACTATTACAATATGCATTAGGTGAAAAGCAAAAAGGAATTTCAGCTACACTTAAAAACAAAGTGTGTGATGAAGGACCATATTCTCTGAAGTTAACTGAAATTGAACAAGGAACATTATTCGAAATGATAAAACAATTATACCAATTAAATCAAGCAGAAAATGCCAAAAAAGTGAGAAATAAATTTAGTGAATATGGAAAAGTTTCTGAAAAAAATAATTACTATGCATATATCAAAGATGAAGAAATTTTAGCAGCAGAAATAAAATCCGATATTGAAAAAACTGGAAGGCATGGAGACTGGGGAGTAGACAAAGCAAGTAATTTAAATTATCTTGCCATATTACTTATTAAAGCTGGTAAAAAAAACCACGCAATTCCACTTATCTCAGATGCTGCGTTAAACTATACAATAGATAGAAATATGGATAATGCACTAGAATATTTAGAAAGCAAAGAAATAAAAGAAGTGCTTGATGAAAAATCAACCGCACAAATATGCGAAAGAATTATTGATCATAGATTAGGAGATCTAAAACATCGTGCACAATATAGATTTTTAAAAAATGGATCAGAATACCAAATGGCAATGAAATGTGGTCCAGCTTACAAAATTGAAGCACATTTAGCTGCAGAAGAATATGACAAAGCACTCGAAGTTGCAAGAGATGTAAAAGATTTAACGCCACTAAGACAAATTTATAGTAGCTATGATCATATGAGCGACTTTGTAAAACTGAGAGCAGAAAGACTTGCTAATAGTAAATAATTTTTTTTAATTTTTTGTCTTATTTACGTTTAAATACATTTAATAAAATCAGAAATTCTAAATCTAATCCCTAAGAAAAAATTCAATAAAAAAAATAGTAATCAATAAATCTTAAACTTTAAGTTTATTCTGCGTTTTCTTTAACTACAAGATTATGAGCTTGTTTTCCTCTGTCGTTTGAAGCAGGGTCAAAAGCTACCTTTTGATTTTCAATCAATACGATGTTCTTTGGTAAATAAGAGTAATGTACAAAATATTCTTGACCATCATCTCCTACTACGAATCCATAACCTTTTTGTTTATTATACCACTTAACTGTTCCATCCATTTTTAATCAAATCCGTACTATTAAACTAGCACAACAGATAAAATATTCCTCTGCTTTTAAAATTTTGCGGTTAAATTACTCATAAATCATGACTAAATAGGCAATCCAAACTTTCTTAGACAAAATCACAATAAAAATATATTTTTTGAAAATCAGCAATAAAATGCACAAATTAAGCCAAAATTCCAAAGCTTACCTTTATAAACACTATTCAAACCCTAAAAACTATGATTACTATAGAGCAAATAAGAGAAAAATTAGACAACTGTAAAAATCCGCTCATATTTTATGATGATGATGCAGATGGAGTTTGCTCGTTTTTACTAATTTACAAATATTTAGATAAAGGAAATGGCGTAATTATTAAAAGTTCACCTGAAATAAAAGCCGATAAATATCTTCCAAAAATAAAAGAATATAATCCTGACCTTGTAATTATTTTAGATAAACCATTAGCTGAAAAAGAATTTCTAGAAGGAATTAAATGCGATGCAATTTGGTTAGACCATCATGCACCAGTAAATCCAACACAAGAAAATATTTTCTATTATAATCCTGTTAATTTAAATGAATTCGAGCCAACTTCAGGAATCTGCTGGAAAATTGTTAAAGACAAAAACCCAAAAGACGTATGGATTGCTTTAACTGGAATCACAGGAGATTGGCATTATGACGAAAATACTAAAAAAGAATTCTTAAAACTATTTCCTAAATTTATTGATTCTAAATTAGATAAAGCTCCAGACATTCTATTTAATTCACAAATCGGAAAACTAGTAAAAGTAATTACATTTAATCTAAAAGGAAAACTCTCCGACGTAAAGACAAGTTTAAAGATACTAACTAGAATCGAACATCCTGATGAAATTTTATTAGAAAAATCTCCTGCAGGTAAATTAATATATAAAAAATTCAAACAAATAGAAGTTTTCTATGACAAAATAAAAACTAAAACAATTGAATCTGCAAATGATACGGCATTTTTAATTGCAATCAATCCTCAACCAAAATATAGTTTTTCATCAGAATTATCAAATGAAATTCTTTACCTGTTTCCAAAAAAAATAGTAATCGTTGGAAGAACTTCTTCAGGAGAAACTAAATGTTCAATTAGAACTTCTCTAGAAATTGATCTTCGACCAATAGTTGAAAATGCAGCATCAGGTATTGGATATGGTGGCGGTCATAAACAAGCATGTGGCGCATGTGTGAAAGAAGAATCAACAGAAATATTCTTAGAAAAACTAAAAGAAGGAATCAATAAAGTAATTGATAAAAAAACTGAATAAATAAAATTAATCAAATAAATTAATTTACATATAAATTTAATACAACAAAATATTGAAATATAAGAATTTGTCTAAACAAAAAATAACTATTTACAACGTGACGTCACTAACAACATTAGACTTAGCAACTTTATAATTAATATCTTTAACAATTACGTCAGAATACTTAACTCCATTTCTATCAACTAAACCTTCTAAATTAAAATTATTTGAACTATAATTCGTATAAGAAAATGGCTCACCCGTAGAAACATGCACTTTAGCACTTAAATCAGCAGAATCACGCCCATCTCGTCTATTAAAATTAATAAGTTCTGTCCACCCAATATCTTCTTCTGAAGAATTTGTATCAGTACATGAAACAACTTTCATTTCTAAAAACATCTTTTTTAAATCTTGCCTATCTAGTTCAGTTTTTCCTAGTCTAGTTGCATATAAAAATTTAGCTCTTTCAAAATATTGATGTTTAATATGCTTAGTATTGAAAACTTCTGAATACAAAACTGCAAAAGAATCATTTAAACTTCCAGTTACATTAGATATATCACCATATTTAAGCAAAGCAATACCATAAGATACCGCTACTAAAGAATATGTGAATGACTTTAAATCAGTAAAAATCTTCCCTACAGTAACAGCTCGAGCACTAATTGCTCCAGTAATAACCTTTAATCTTCCACTAAATATACCAACCATATTAAAGTATAATTAATTTAAATTTATAAATCTTTCGCTACTTAAAAGTAGTTAAGTTCCCCCCCCTCAGAAAACAAAAAACGTGACATAAAGAATAAGTCCAATAAACCCTAATCTTTCCCATACTCAACAAAACTTAAAAAACAAGGTTTCTCGTCAGCCAAAAACATAAGCTTGCCTTTGTCAATAGATAACCCAAAATCATCTCTACCCATAGCAAAAGGCTCACTCTTTTTAATAGGAAGTGGCCATTTATTTTTCAATAAAGTATCAAAAAAGCCACCCATATTAAGAGTATAACCTTGTGCACTAGCAATTAAATATAAACTGTTAGAATCATATTTGGGATAATCACACTGAAATCGACCATCAGATTTCACATATTCTTTTCTTTTTTCAGCTAATTTAGCTCCATCAGCAATATGAATTATTGCATCAGAATGTAATCCTAAATTAAAAGATCTTCCGTCAATACCAATGCCAAAGGCAATATAATGACTATCTAATATTTTAGAATCAACTTCAACACAAGAATTAAATAATTCATAATTCTTTTTTTCAACATCGCTAACATCATTAGAATAAACATTTTGAGATGATATGTCAGCAGGATTTAAAACAACTCTTTGTTTATTCTCTAATACAGTAAACATTCTTCTATAAGCCATTGGCTCTAATGCTTCCTCATCGTACAAACTTGTATAAAATTGTAAAACTCCTCTAACTTTATCAGTTAATCCAGGATAAGTTAATACTTTTTCAGTTCTTTTTGCAGCTCCACCCATAGAAGTATTTGCTACAAACATCTTATATCGAAGATCCATTAATTTCTCTTTTCCTCGAGGTGAAAGATTTGCAATAGAATCAAGTCTTCTAAACTCTCTACGCATTTCTGGTGTAACACCACGAATAGAATAAACCTCATCAGTAATATAATTTACAGCAGCTCTTAATTCATTTTCTGATAAAGGTGTATCTGCATCAATGTCAGAAGTAATTCTTTTTACCGCATTAGCAACATTTTCCTCTAAATGAAATCTATCAAGATGCTCAGAATTACTAAAGCCTAACCATCTACCACCAAAAAAAGAATGTGAATTATAAGTCATTTAAGCAAGAAAACAGCTTTAGCTTATAAATATTACGATTATTGCTCCCTTCAGGTAGTAACAATGCAAACAATTATAAATAAAACATACTTTTTCTTATAAAAATAACAAATAAATCAATAATAATTTTAACAATAAAATGAAAGTCCCTCAAATAAACGAGAACACTGGAGTAAGTAGCGATTATTGGAATGAATATGTTTCACACATAACTACTTCAAGAGAAGGAATAAAAACTCTTGCTGAGTGGTTTAAAGAATATCCTATAAGGAAATATGAACAAAGATTTCCAACTGAAAAATATGAAGATGCAATCACCCCGCAAAATATAAATGCAATTAGAAGACTAAATGAACTCTCAGATATTGTTAATGCAAATTTCACTGATCCATTAAAGTTAACAGAAGATAAATTCAAAAAAACAATTACTGAAGTTTGTCACATCATATTCGGAGAAAAAAGAAACCCTTATTTCCCAGAAATAACAAAAGAAAAAACAAATGAAGGTTCAAAATGCCCGGAATGAGTTGTAGCATGATGTTAAGTCAAGAATTAAGACTCGAAAATAGACTTAGACATGAGCAAAAACTTTGTCTAGAATTATTACTATCCCAACTTCAAATATTAAAACACCCTGAATTTCCAAATGCAACAAAAGGACTTGAAGGAATGAGAGTTGCACACAAAATTTTACTAGAAAGAAATTATGTTGGAGTTCTATTCGGAGGAGTTGCAGAAAGTGTTTGGAATTATAGAAGAACTCCAGAGGAATTAGCTAAGCACAAAGACGTCGATGTTATTATAATAAATGACAATCCACAAATAGAACCATTTCAAGGAGGAATCGATTGGTGGACTAAAGAGACAAAAAGATTAACTGTAACTTCAGATATATCAAGAATGCAAAATTTAAAACAAAGTTATTTGAAAAATGCCAATGATATTGTCTTGCCTTTTTTATTAGACCAGCATTATGATCTTAATGCAGGATTATATATAATAAGACCTGACTTAATTAAAAGAATTAAAGAAATAGTTGTAATCGCAAATATTAATACAGATAGCGTAGACGTGTCAATTGATGACGAAGTATTAGAAAAATTTAATGAAAAAATAGCTAGAAAAATAAAAACTAAAGTTCCAAAATATATTGCAAAAGAATTTGAAGGACATATTCTAGAATATAAATATGTAAGAGACTACAACCAAAAATACGCTATTGAAATAAAAGAAATAAATACTGAAATTGTAAGAGCTATAAAAAGAGAATATCAACCATAAATAGAAGTTTAAATCTCAAATATAGATCCAGCGTATAGAGTGATAATCATTATCTAAGAATGATTTACAGAATATCTTAAAATAGCAGCAACTTTTCCTATTCGAGATAACTGCTCTCCTTCTCTTGTATCAGTTGATGCAATAAGTATTGCAGTACCTTGAGCTTCAGCCATTTTTTCAAGTTCATCTATTTTATCTTCATCTAAAGTATCTGAAACAATTAGTAACTCAACAGCACCCATTTCAAGAATTCTTTTAACATCATCATAACCATAAGCAGCTTTTCCAGAATCAGTTGCAATGTGTTTGAAAAAATTAGTAATAGCAATTTTTTCTTTTGCAACTTCTTCTTCAGCTAAAATATCAGTTGAAAGTTCAAGCAATTCTTGAAGACCGAATTCTCCAGTATAACTTAAATCTTTTGTACCAATAATTTTCTTTTGAACATCACCAGTAACATATTCTTTATTTAAGAAATTTCGAACACTTGTACTAGGACCACCAATTATAATTCCCTTTAAATCAGGCATAGTTAAAAATTCATTTTTCATAATTTCAGCAATTTTTTTATAATGACCGCCAATTGCTAAATCTCTATTACTTGCAAATCTTGCAGCAGACTGTCCTCCAGCCTTCATTTTACCAGGAACTTCTGAATGAGTAGTCTTTAACGGTATAATTGCTTTTCCTTTTAATAACGCAACTGTAGCATCTCTTTGATCAAGCACAACTAAACCATAAATTTCTCTATCTTGAACCATATCATCTAAAGGTTCCATTACAAATTCTTTATCACATCTATAAATTTTAGTTTTAAGCGGAAGAGGAGTTTCTAAATGAAAAGATTGAAAATCTTGCCCACCTTCTCTCTCAGAAACATTACCTGCAAAAGCAGCAAGTCCATTAGGAGGATTTCGACCAATAGTTTTTAGAAGTTGAATCATTTTCTCAAGAGCAGAAATAACATTATTTCTAGTAGAAGCAGACTTTATGTTTGTTGCAGTACCAACTTCTTGCTGAAGCTGATTAATAACAGAATTCAAATCATAACCAGTAGGAACGTAAACAGTAATAAGCTCAGTATGTCTACCTTTATACTTTCTCATTTGCTTGATAAACTTCTTCAAGTCAAATTTCTGTTTTGAGTCTAATGCCATACATATCTAAAAAAAAGACAGGTTTTTAAAGGTTTAGAATTTATAAGTTCTGTAAAAAATCGCAATATTGCCTTTAATTTTGCATCTTAAAAATTAAACCTCGATTTGCAGCGGACGAACGCATAGTGAGGACGCGTTGCAACATCGCGAGCGAAT